>CALDNV010000326.1:0-15085 GCA_937914605.1 uncultured Neisseria sp. | reverse complement strand
ATCGTTCTCTTTGAGCTAAGGCGAGGCAACGCCGTACCGGTTTAAAGTTAATCCAGTATATCGGGGCTGCCCCATCCCATTCCTTTACAAAAAAAGGTCGTCTGAAAACCAAACTCCGGTTTTCAGACGACCTCAATCATTCCAAAATTTCAACCAACCTTATTTCAACGCTTCCAGCAGCTTCCCGTGTATCCCGCCGAAACCGCCGTTGCTCATCACCAAAATATGGTCGCCTGCTTCGGCATTTTTCACGATTTCGGCGACGAAGGCATCGAAGTCTTGTCCGACGTGCAGCTTGCCGCCCAAAGGCGCGAGGGCTTCGGCGACGTTCCAGTCCACACCGCCGGCGTAGCAGAACACTTGGTCGGCACCTTTGAGGCTTTCGGGCAGGGCGGCTTTCATGGTGCCGAGTTTCATGGTGTTGGAACGCGGCTCGAGGACAGCGAGGATGCGTGCGTTTCCGACACGCTGGCGTAAACCTTCAATGGTGGTTTCGATGGCGGTCGGATGGTGGGCGAAATCGTCGTAAACGGTGATGCCGTTTACCGTGCCTTTGATTTCCATGCGGCGTTTGACGTTTTTAAACGCGCTCAAGGCTTCGCAGGCGGTCTGAATATCGACTCCGGCATGACGTGCGGCGGCTATGACGGCAAGTGCGTTCATGCGGTTGTGTCCGCCCATCAAATCCCATGCGACGTGTCCGGCTTTTTTGCCGTCAAGCAACACGTCGAACGAGCCGTCGGCATTGACTTCGCCGACCTGCCAGCCGTGTTCGGTGCCAAATTTTTCCACCGGCGTCCAGCAGCCTTTGTCCAAAGTGTCTTGCAGGCTTTGTTGTTGTCCGTTGCAGACGATTAAGCCTTCGGACGGCACGGTGCGCACGAGGTGGTGGAACTGGGTCTGTATTGCACCCAAATCGGCGAAGATGTCGGCATGGTCGAATTCCAGATTGTTCAACACGGCGGTACGCGGACGGTAATGCACGAATTTGGAGCGTTTGTCGAAAAAGGCGGTGTCGTATTCGTCGGCTTCGATAACGAAAAACGGCGATTTGCTGTTCGGGTCTTGACGCGGCGTTTGCGGCAGGCGGGCGGAAACGCTGAAGTTTTCCGGTACGCCGCCGATGAGGAAGCCCGGCGCGAGTCCGGCATAGTCCAAAACCCAGGCGAGCATGGACGCGGTGGTCGTTTTGCCGTGCGTCCCCGCCACGCCGAGTACCCAATGATGATGCAGTACGTTTTCCGACAGCCATTGCGGGCCGGAGATATAAGGCAGGCCGCGGTTCAAAATTGCTTCAACCACATCCATCCCACGCTTGGCGACATTGCCGATAACGTAAACGTCGGCTTTAAATTCGTCCAACTGCGCGGCATCGAAGCCTTCGTGTACGTCTATGCCCAACGCTTCGAGCTGGGTGCTCATCGGCGGATACATCTTCGCGTCGCAACCGCTGACTTTGAACCCCGCTTCTTTGGCAATGGCGGCCACCCCGCCCATAAACGTGCCGCCGATACCGATAATGTGGATGTGTTTCATGATAAGACCGTCTTTTGAATGAAATAATGGGAAAACCGCCATTATAACGGAGTTTGGACGGAGGGGTCGTCTGAAAAGCGAAGCTGTGGCAAGATGGACAATATAGAGGATTTGAACTGAACAGGAGAAAGCCCATGCCCAAGCTGACACCCCAAATGTTCGCTTTTCTGCAAGCACCTCAAGCCGAATCCGTTTTGCTGCGGCTCTACACCCAAGCCTTAAAGCAAAACAGACAGATGTTTTTTCATTTTCTGCCCAAGATTTTCAAGCTGTTGGGCAAAGGGCTGGATTGGACGGGGGAAAACGAAAGTTTTTACGAAGACAAATACATCCCCATCGCACCGCAACAAGGCAAGTTTTTGTATATGCAGGCTTTGGCATCAGGTGCAAAAAACATCGTCGAATTTGGGACTTCCTACGGCATTTCGACGCTGTATCTTGCCGCAGCCGCCAAGCGCAACGGCGGGCGCGTCATCACTTGCGAATACCTGCCGCACAAAGCCGCCGCAGCGAGAAAACATTTCCAAGAAGCCGATTTAGCAGACTATATCGAGCTTCGCGAAGGCGATGCGCTGGAAACCTTAAAAGATTTGGCCATCCGCCCCGATTTCGTCTTACTCGACGGTTGGCCGGATTTGGTATTCCCCGTATTCAAGCTGCTTGAACCTGATCTTGCCGACCGCGCGGTCATCGCCGTGGATGATGTGGAAGGCTTCTCACCTGCCATGCAGGATTATCTCGATTACGTCCGCCACCCTGAAAACGGTTATATTTCAAGCACATTAAAACCTTATAAAGCACTGGAATATACGGTCAAGACAGGTAAACCGAAAAGGTCGTCTGAAAACCGGTAAAGCAATTCTATTTTGCCTAAACCGAGTTTTCAGACGACCTTTTATTGCTATCTTTGCAACCATCACTACTCGGGCATCATCTCACCTTCACCGCCCATACTGTTTGCCGCATTAACCCGTTCCTGCGCAGCTTTCACTTGATTTTCCAAATCCTTAATCCGTTCTTGATAGCGGGCGTAGTTGCGCTCGTTGCCATAACGGACCTGTTTGCCCTCTTCCAGATTTTTCTGTGCCTGAGCCAATTCGTTTTGCGCTGAAGATGAGCCGTGCATTGCGCTGGCTGGTGGAGGCGGCATTTGTTCGGAAGGAACGTTTCCTGAAGCAGCGCTTGCTGATGCCGAGTGTGCAGACGGTGCGGCGGAGGTATAAACCGAAGGTCTGCCGATATTGCCCGGTTTGCAGTTTTTGCCGCCGGTCTGCGTATAGGTTTTACGCCCTGATTTGTCGATACATTCAAATACGGGGGATGCCGTTGCTACGACGGAAAATGCGAGCAGTAATGTGCTTAAAATCAATTTATTCATTCTTATACCTTTCATTAAATCATCAAAACCATATCCACCATGCCACCAAAGCAATGATCATCACCAAATTCGCAATAATAATCGGCTTCCATTGCCGAGGTGCGTGGCGTAATTCTGCGCCCGATCGCGTGCGGCGGATATAGAAAAACGGACTGAGCAGCATGGATGCGGCGCACAACAGAATAATCACGGCGTAATAGATTTTTTCGGTTTCCATTTCCTCCGCCCCCGTTTCAGACGACCTATACAAAATATGCTACAATCGACGGCGATTATAACACCCTGTTTATCTATATTTATAAAGGTTTTACCAATAATGATTTCTACCAACGGCATTACCATGCAGTTCGGCGCGAAGCCGCTGTTTGAAAACGTATCCGTCAAGTTCGGCGAAGGCAACCGCTACGGCTTGATCGGCGCGAACGGTTCGGGCAAATCCACCTTCATGAAAATCCTCGGCGGCGATTTGGAACAGACTGCGGGCGAAGTGGCGATTGAAAACGGCGTGCGTTTGGGTAAATTGCGCCAAGACCAGTTTGCCTACGAAGACATGCGCGTGCTGGACGTGGTCATGATGGGACACACCGAAATGTGGGCGGCAATGACCGAACGTGATGCGATTTACGCCAACCCCGAAGCCACCGAAGACGACTACATGAAAGCCGCCGAACTGGAAGCCAAGTTCGCCGAATATGACGGCTACACCGCCGAAGCGCGCGCCGCCGAACTGTTGAGCGGCGTGGGCATTTCCGAAGATTTGCACAATGCGACCATGGCGGAAGTCGCCCCTGGCTTCAAGCTGCGCGTATTGCTGGCGCAAGCCCTGTTCTCCAAACCTGATGTGTTGTTGCTTGACGAGCCGACCAATAACTTGGACATCAATACCATCCGTTGGCTGGAAGGCGTGTTGAACCAATACGACTCCACCATGATCATCATCTCGCACGACCGTCACTTCTTGAACGAAGTCTGCACCCACATGGCGGATTTGGACTACAACACCATTACCATCTACCCGGGCAACTACGACGACTACATGCTCGCTTCCGCCCAATCGCGCGAACGCGCCCTGAAAGACAACGCCAAGGCAAAAGAGAAACTGCAAGAGCTGCAAGAGTTCGTCGCCCGCTTCTCCGCCAACAAATCCAAAGCCCGTCAGGCAACCAGTCGGCTGAAACAGGCAGACAAAATCAAAGCCGAGATGGTCGAAGTGAAACCTTCCACCCGCCAAAACCCGTATATCCGCTTTGAAGCCGATGAAAAAGCCAAGCTGCACCGTCAGGCGGTGGAAGTCGAAAATCTGGCCAAACGCTTTGAAACCCAGTTGTTCAAAAACCTGAGCTTCATCCTCGAAGCCGGCCAGCGCCTCGCCATCATCGGCCCCAACGGCGCGGGTAAATCCACCCTGCTGAAACTCCTTGCCGGCGCGTTCAACCCCGAATATTCAGACGGCCTCACCCCCGATGCAGGCACCATCAAATGGGCGGAAAAAGCCAACGTCGGCTATTATCCGCAAGACCATGAAAACGACTTCGATGTCGATATGAACCTGAGCGAATGGATGCGCCAATGGGGGCAGGAAGGCGACGACGAACAAGTCATCCGCGGCACTTTGGGACGTTTGCTCTTCGGCAGTAACGACGTGGTGAAAAAAGTGCAGGTTCTCTCCGGCGGCGAAAAAGGCCGTATGCTCTACGGCAAACTCCTGCTGCTGAAACCCAATGTGCTGATTATGGACGAACCCACCAACCACATGGACATGGAAAGCATCGAATCGCTGAACATGGCGCTGGAGAAATACAACGGCACGCTGATTTTCGTGTCGCACGACCGCCAGTTCGTCTCCTCGCTCGCCACCCAGATTATCGAGCTGGACGGCAAGGGCGGCTACGAACACTATCTGGGCGATTACGAAAGCTATCTGGCGAAAAAAGGGATTGTGTAAAAAACATGAACGCCCATCTGCGAAAACTGCTGCAAAACCCGCTTGCGCTCATCGTATTGCCCGCATTGAGCTAGTATCTTACGCAAGACGGTAAGGTACACTTGGTTGATGCCGAACATGCTTATCGCAAAGGTCGTGCAGCCACCTGGCTATTTAACGAGTTCGGCGTAGCAGGCGTGGGGGGGCTAGGCGTTGCCTAGATTGTCTGCCTGTTTTTAGCCATTCGTTCATATCGGGTGTGGCAGCAAGATAAGTAGCAGTAAACAAAAAGCTCAGGCAGTCTGAAGAATGTCTTTCAGACTGCCTGAGCTTTTTAGTCAATAAAGAAAGACAACAAATAAAAAAAACAAACAGCATAACTATATGGCAAGTTATCTTAATAATGCTATAGTTTATAGATAATTCAATATAGTTTAATTACCCTTACTCCTCAAAAATAATTAACTAAATTGTCTATATTCAAAATACATTTAATATGACATATAAAATTTAATTGCACCCCATCCAAAAACAGCTTGAATTACCGTGATTTAACCGATTTTGAAGTTATTTTACTAAGTTAAATATACATGGTCTAAACCCCTCTATGCCGCATTAATTCAAACAACAGCAAAAATGAATTAACCCTTTAAAATAAAAGGGAATTAGCCAACCTACCCATAAAAAATATTCCTTAGTCACGGTATTCATTACTTAACTTTTTTCTTCCAAACCGTCTTAATTTCGCCTAATCCCATGATTTAAGTCAGGGAAACAAAATGACTATGCTTGACACTCCACAGGAATGGTTTAACATACAATTTCTTTTTTAACCAAGATTCAAAAAGAGAGACTCATGAAAAAATCAGCTTTATTGGCAACTTTGTTGGCCGCTCTGACCTTGTCCGCATGTGGTGGTGGTTCTTCTGCTGTTTGTGATGAATATGAAAAAGCTTTTGCTGACGCTACTAAAAACGTCGATGCAGCTACAAAAGATATGATGCAAAAATCATTCGAACAAACCAAAGAAGCTTTGAAAAACTTGCCTGCTGACCAACGTGATGCTACTTGTAAAACATCGTTGGATGCGTTGAAAGGCAACGCTCCGGCTGCATCTCCTGAAGATAAAGCAGAAGAAGCTAAAGAAGCAGCAGAAGACGCTAAAGAAGCAGCTGCCGATGCTAAAGAAGAAGCAAAAGATGCTGCTGAAGCAGCTAAAGAAGAAGCCAAATAATACGATACCTTTGGCAGAAAAACGGATTCTGATTACTCAGAGTCCGTTTTTTGTTTATGCCTTTACTGATTAGTTATGTATTAAATGATTTAATTAATATGAAATATGTATGAAAATTAACTTTCAATATAGTTTATCAAGAAATAAATTTTCGTTCTGATATACAAAAATCATTCCTGTGAAGCCATCAGGGTATTGAAATCAAAACATGAGGTCGTCTGAAAATAGTTTTCAGACGACCTTTGATACTAAGTTTTGTTGGAACATGACTCAAGCTACGTTTGATTGCTATTAGGTAAACACATCGCCTTACGCCAAAAAACCATCACAATTGCCGCCGCAATGATGATAATTCCGTATGGAATCATGCCGTTGCCGTTTTCATATGCCGCCCGTCCGCCCGGGAAGCCCGTACGCGCAGTATTGGCAACCGTGTGACACGCAATCAATACAAATACCGATCCGCCGCTGCCGTTATACAGCCATACATAGATAATCCTTACAGCAACCGTCCCTGCCAGCCCCCACGCGATCAGTTCGGCAGATTGCCCCACGGCAATCATGGACGGCAAATGCCACAATGCCCACGGCACCCCGATAATCAACGCCGTAACAAGCGGGGTAAAACGCCGTTGCAGACTTTCCGTAGCGTAGGCCGCATAGCCCAATTCCTCGGCCACTGCCGCGATAAAGAACATGACGAACGCTCCGGCAAGCGGCGCAAACGATACGGAAAAGGCGGGTATGGTTTGTCCTGTTTGACGTATCGCAGCATAAGTCAGCAGATAAAGCAGGGGGAAAATCAGTATTGCCGTCCAAAAATAGGCAGAATGCTTTATCCGCCCGTAATCAAACACACGTCCAAACAGTCCGTGCACCGCCGCCATTCCGCCCTCGTGGTAACGCAGCAACGCAGCGGCAACCGTCGGGGTGAGTGCCGCGCCGATGTCGGTCAGCGGCAGATTGTCAGGCAGAGGACTGTGTTTGAGAAACAAAGACAGCAGCCAAAACGGCGCGCTCAAAGCGTACACCAGCAGAAAGTATTGCCACGGATGCGAATAACCGGCTGTCGTTTTTTTTGAAGGGGGGATATGCATATTATTCCTGTTCGTTCAGTCAATAAGTTGGCAGGGGAGCAGGTACGGCCTGCTGCATAATGTACAGTATAAAAATATTGCGCGGTTTTTTCTAATTAATTATAAAAAGCAGCCTGCACTTCGATTTTTGAAAGTGCAGGCTGCTTTCGATAGAGAGGCCGTCTGAAAATTATTTCTCAGGCGGCTTTGATATTACAGGTAATGTGATGATTTTGTTGGGGGACATTACCTAACTCATACTTGCTAATATTTATTCATTGAGAAATTACAATAATGTCCCGTTTTTATAACCTATTAAAACCTGCTCTGCTAAATCTTTGAAAAATTGACGTTTGAGCGTAAAAAAGCTACTCAATTTGTGCCTTCTCGGCAAGAGTTCGATTTCGGCCCAATATACCATCTCATCATTCGTATGTTCATCTAGTAAAGCATCTAGTTCTCTATAAATTTCTTCCCTTTTGGTTATTAAAAACGGACAGTTCAAATTTAATATATTTATGGTGTATAGAGCTTTATCTTGTTCTGTTTGTGATAATCTTGCATTTGGTTTAATACTTCCATCAGATAAATAGATAAAATAATCAGCGCAATTTGCTTGAAACGGAGAAATAAACTGATTCATATCTACTGCACCATTTACACCTCGTTTACCAACTGCATGTCCACCAAAAACATTATTTGGAAGTTTCTTTAAATTATCGGAATGAAATGCACTGGCTGCTAAATTGGTATAATCGAAAGTTCCAGCGGGATTTTGTCTCTTATTTTCAATATGTTCGATGTGGTAGCCAATACCCTCTTCATCTGCACGAAGTTCACTATAACAGCAAAGATAGTATTGCTCATATAACAAAAGTTCTAAATTTTTTAATTTGTCATTAAAATTTTGCCATCGGATAGTTGCTTCTTGCGGAGTATCGGGTGGATTGTGATGTTGATTATGAAGCCTATCTGTTCCGCCCATATTGATTTTCTTAATATTCCGCATTATTTATCCCGTTCTTTTAATTCTGCAAACCGTTGTTGTCGTTCAATGCTGCGTTTGATTCGTTTCACGGCCTCTGCATTTTCGCCAAGTTCTATGATTACTTTGTCCAATACTTCCCGTACCTTTGGATCGTTATACAAACCGCTGTCCACCAGCCGTGTCAGTTCGTCTAAATCTTGACGTTCAGGAATTGGCGGACGCGGATTTACATCCATTATGGTATACAAAACATCACTGCTTAATTCACCATAAGTTTGTATAGCGTCACTCAACTCTACCAACTCACCATCTTTCAAAACACGAATATGCTCTTTCTTGATTGTGCTCAATACCTGTGGACTGTGCGTGGTAACAATAAATTGTGTATTTGGGAATGCATTCATCAAGTCTGATAATACACGTTGCTGCCATGATGGATGTAAGTGTAAATCCACTTCATCAATAAGCATAATCGCAGGTACATCAAGTGCCTTATCCTGTAAGTGATTATTAGCAATACTTAATCTGCGTGAAAAATCTATTGCTAACGCAAGCATACTTCTATAACCTTGACTTAACTGCTTAACAGATAGCTCAATACTATCCTGTCCACTTAGCTTCTTAGTAACAACAAATTTGTGTTTACTATTAAATCTAGGGTTGCTGTATTCTTCTCCCAAAATTTTTGAAATTGCAATACGAACAGTCTCAAGACTAGAATAATCTGCGTTACCTTCCTTTTCTTTTCTTAATTCAGTTGCCTCTACTGCATCAAACCATTCTAAAGCTTCTCTCAAACTGTCTTTATTTTGATTAATGGAAAGTGAATTAATTAATGCCGCTGTTGGATAGTTATAGTTAATATTTCCCTTTTTTAATCTTTCAATATTTTCTATGTTGGCACGACCTGCGTCATAATATACAAAAACGGGAGTTAGTTTTCTTTGTTGATCGTAACTTGCAATAACATCCAATAAATAGTCTTTTAATTCTTTTTCACCAATTACTGTCTCTGGTTTATTCCTATTTTGTGTAGGAGAGCTCCATATGTCCCATGATGCTTTCGTTGTTTCTATTTTTAGATAGGTAAAATCTGCTAGGGTAGGTATGTCATTCCTAATATAGTTAGGTTCAACTTCTACTACGTCAGGTGATTTAAACTCCGGATTATCAAAAGAAAGTTGATAGTTTGTTTCCTTTTGAACTGGCTTCTTCTGTATAGTAATTTCAGGAGAATACACTCTAAAATCGGTATCCAATATACCACGACCTTGTTTTTCGAATCGTTGATTAGCAGTAGACAAATAATTAAACGATTTAGACAAAATTGTAGCAATACTATCAAGTATAGCTGTTTTACCTGAACCATTATTTCCTACAATTACAGTTAGCCGTTCATGAAAATCTATGTCTAAATTTTCAAAATAGCGGTAATTCTGTAAAGTAAGTTTCTTAATTTTCATTGAATTTATCCTTGTACTATTGTGCTGCCTGAAAACCCACTTTCAGGCAGCCTGCACTTTCCTATATTACAGCTTCTCTCTAACCCAGCCTTCTGCCGAATCCAGCATCGTGCCGACTTGGGAAGTATCCGTCCCCCCGGCTTGTGCCAAATCTGGTCTGCCGCCGCCTTTGCCGCCGACTTGTTCGGCTGCAAATTTGACCAAATCGCCGGCTTTCACTTTGCCGGTCAGAGCCTTGGATACGCCGGCGCACAGCGAGACTTTGCCGTCGTTTACTGCCGCTAAAAGAATCACGGCGTTGTCGGATTTGCCGGTTAAATCGGTAACGATTTCGCGCAGGGCGGCTGCGTCGGCTTCGATTTGGGCGGCAACGAGTTTGGCTGCGCCCAAATCTTTGGCGTTATCCAAGAGTTTTGCGCCTGCGTGGACGGCGAGTTCGGCTTTGGCTTTTGCCAACTCTTTTTCCAAGGCTTTGGTGTTTGCGGCGTTGGCTTGGATTTTGGCGAGTACGTCTTTTTCGGTTTGGGCTTTGACTTCGGCGATGATGTTTTTCATCAGGCTTTCTTGGTTTTGCGCCCATACGAGTGCGGCAAGGCCGGTGATGGCTTCTACACGGCGGATGCCTGCGGCGATGCCGCCTTCGCTGATGATTTTGAAGAAGCCGATGTCGCCGGTGCGGGCGACATGGGTGCCGCCGCACAGTTCGGTGGAGTATTCGCCCATGGTGATGACGCGGACGAAATCGCCGTATTTTTCGCCGAAGAGCATCATGGCACCGGATTTTTGCGCGTCTTCAATGGACATGGTTTCGACTTTGACGGGCACGTTGGCGATAATCGCGGCGTTGACGCGGCGTTCGACTTCGGCGATTTCTTCCGCGCTGATGCCTTGCGGGTGGGAGATGTCGAAGCGGGTCAGCTCGGCGTTTTGCAGGCTGCCTTTTTGTTCGACGTGCGTGCCCAAAACATCGCGCAGGGCTTTGTGCATCAGGTGGGTCACGCTGTGGTTGCGCATGATGCTGTCGCGGATGTCGTTGTCGATTTCGGCGGATACGGCATCGCCCACTTTCAGACGACCTGATACGACTGCGCCGAATTGTCCGTGTACGGCGGCTTTGATTTTCTGCGTGTCTTCGACACGGAAGCGGTTTTCGCCTGCGAAGATAAAGCCTACGTCGCCGACTTGGCCGCCGCTTTCAGCGTAAAACGGGGTTTGCTCCAAAACGACCACGCCTGCTTCGCCTGCTTGGAGTTCGTCCACGGCTTCGCTGCCTTTATATAAAGCGATGATTTTGGTGTCTTGGCTGCGTTTTTCGTAGCCGGTGAACTCGGTGTCCGCGCCTGTATATTCAAGCTGGGAGTTGGCTTTGAAGTTTTGCGCGGCGCGGGCGCGGGCGCGTTGGGCTTCCATTTCGCGGTTGAAGCCGTCTTCGTCCAAATCGATACCCAATTCGCGCGCCATGTCGGCGGTCAGGTCGTAGGGGAAGCCGTAGGTGTCGTAGAGTTTGAAGATGTGTTCACCGCCAATAACGAGTTTGCTGTTGGCGATATTGTCCATCAAATAGGCATTCAAGGCTTCGGCAAACGGTTTTTCCGCGTCGGGAATATGGGCAGTTTCCAAAGCAGCCTGCAAATCGATATACATGCCTTCGTTCAGGCTACCTGAAACTTGGGGACGGATAACGATTTGCTTTTTGCCTGGAGCGGCACGGGAAGCGGCGGTAAATTCCACACCGTCTGCGGTTTTCAATGCCAGTGGTTTGCCCGCACCATCTTTCGGCAGCAGGCTTTCCAGTTTCAGAAATTTCATGCCGTTGAGCACTTGGTTGAACAAGCCCATACCTTTTTCCAGCGTTTCGCCGAAGCGGCTTTCTTCCGCGCGCAGGGCTTCCATAATCTGCGTCTGTTTCTCTTTCAACTCAGGATACGCATCGCCCATCGCTTTCACCAAATCGGGCACGAGTTTGTAGAAAAACGCCTGTTTCTGACCGAGTTTGTAACCGTGGCGCACGGCGCGGCGGATGATGCGGCGCAGGACATAGCCGCGGCCTTCGTTGGACGGCATCACGCCGTCGGCAATCAGGAAGGAGCAGGAGCGGATGTGGTCGGCAACGACTTTCAGGCTCGGCTCATCCATGCTGAACGGCGCGCCAGTTTCGCGGGCAACGGCTTTGAGCAGATCTTGGAACAGGTCGATTTCGTAGTTGCTGTGGACGTGCTGCATCACAGCCGCCATGCGCTCCAAGCCCATGCCGGTATCGACGGACGGTTTGGGCAGCGGGTTCATATTGCCTTGCTCGTCGCGGTTGAACTGCATGAACACGCAGTTCCAAATTTCAATCCAGCGGTCGCCGTCTTCTTCGGGGCTACCGGGAATGCCGCCCCAGATTTCTTCGCCGTGGTCGTAGAAAATTTCGGAACACGGGCCGCATGGGCCGGTGTCGCCCATTTGCCAGAAGTTGTCGGACGCGTATTTCGCGCCTTTGTTGTCGCCGATGCGGACGATGCGCTCGGCAGGCATACCGATTTCGTTCAGCCAGATGTTGTAGGCTTCGTCGTCTTCGGCATACACGGTAGCCAAGAGTTTGTCTTTGGGCAGGTTCAGCCATTCTGGGGAGGTGAGGAACTCCCAAGCGAAGTGGATGGCATCGCGTTTGAAGTAGTCGCCGAAGGAGAAGTTGCCCATCATTTCAAAGAAGGTGTGGTGGCGGGCGGTGTAGCCGACGTTTTCCAAGTCGTTGTGTTTGCCGCCGGCGCGTACGCATTTTTGCGCGGTGGTAGCGCGGTTGTAGGCGCGTTTATCAAAGCCGAGGAACACGTCTTTAAACTGGTTCATACCGGCGTTGGTAAACAGCAGCGTCGGGTCGTCGTGCGGCACGAGGCTGGAAGAGCGGACGATGGTGTGGCCTTTGGATTCGAAGAATTTTAGGAATTTTTGGCGTAGTTCGGAGGTTTTCATGATGTTTCGATGTCTCTACTAAAAAGGTTTCAGACGACCTTCCCGGCCGTATGTAATTGTGGAAAGAAAATGGGTGCTATATTACCGCAAAACCTTGTTTCTAGCTATTGAATCAGGGACTTTCAGACGACCTTCCGACTATCGCCCCAATGGAAATTGCTATCAGATAGTGCGTGCCTGATTTATAATCCCTTACTTTCCCTTCCACCCGATATGCAAGGAATGATAATGACCAAACATCTGCCACTCATCGCCCTGACCGCCGTCATGCTCGCCGCCTGCGGAGGTTCGGATAAAAATACCTCCGACAAAGCGGGTCAGGCGGGAAACCAAAATGTATTGAGGATTTACAACTGGTCGGAATACGTCGATCCCGAAACCGTCGCCGATTTTGAAAAGAAAAACGGTATCAAGGTAACTTACGACGTGTACGACAGCGATGAGACGCTGGAAAGTAAAGTATTGACCGGGAAATCGGGCTACGACATCGTTGGCCCGTCCAATACCTTTGTCGGCAGGCAGATTAAGGCGGGGGCTTATCAAAAAATCGACAAGTCCCTGATTCCCAACTATAAAAACCTCAATCCCGAACTGATGAAACTGATGGAAGGCGTCGATCCGAGCCACGAATACGCCGTTCCGTTTTATTGGGGAACCAACACCTTCGCCATCAATACCGAGCGCGTGAAAAAAGCCTTGGGCACGGACAAACTGCCGGACAACCAATGGGATTTGGTGTTCAACCCCGAATACACATCCAAGCTCAAACAATGCGGCATCAGCTACTTGGACAGCGCGGCGGAAATTTATCCTATGGTGTTGAACTACATGGGTAAAAACCCCAACAGCAACGATACCGAAGACATCAAGGCGGCAACCGAGCTGCTCAAGAAAAACCGTCCCAACATCAAACGCTTTACCTCGTCGGGCTTCATCGACGACTTGGCGCGCGGCGACACCTGCGTCACCATCGGCTTCGGCGGCGACTTGAACATTGCCAGACGGCGTGCCGAAGAAGCGGGCGGCAAAGAAAAAATCCGCGTCATGATGCCCAAAGAAGGCGTGGGGATTTGGGTGGACTCCTTCGTTATCCCGAAAGATGCGAAAAACGTCGCCAACGCCCACAAATACATCAACGACTTCCTCGACCCTGAAGTCGCCGCGAAAAACGGCAATTTCGTCACCTACGCCCCTTCCAGCAAACCCGTACGCGAATTGATGGAAGCCGAGTTCAGGGACGATCGGACCATTTTCCCGAGCGACGAAGATTTGAAAAACAGCTTCATCATGGTCCCTATCCAGCCCACCATTTTGAAATTCATGGTCCGTCAATGGCAGGGCGTGAAAGCCGGAAAATAACTTGATACGGATGGATTAAAGGTCGTCTGAAAACTGGAAATACAGGTTTTCAGACGACCTTTTTGTATAAACATCAAACAGGTTTCTTGCGGCTGTCTTTTACCCTTCTCATCCCCATCCACCATACTTGCAGTCATCAAAGTCCAGATATGATATAGTCCCTCCACTTTCACTCGTATTTTGAAACGGAGTAAAACCATGACTCAATCCATCCATATCCACAGTATGACCGGCTTTGCCAATGCCGCAGGAGAATGCGGCGGCAAGCGCGTGAATTTGGAAATCCGCGCGGTGAACCACCGTTATCTGGATGTCCAATTCCGAATGCCTGAAGAATTGCGCTATCTGGAAGGCGCGTTGCGCGAGAAAATTGCGGCTTCAGCTGCACGCGGCAAATTGGAATGCCGCATTCAGTTGCAGGACGCAGCGGTCGACGGGCAGAGTTTGGAAACCAATGAAGAATTGGTGAAACAGTTGTCCGATTTGAACAAAACTTGGCGCAAGGAACACGGTTTCGGCAAGCTGACGGTCGCTGAAGTATTGCGCTTTCCGGGCGTATTGGCAGGTCAAAGCGAAGACCCCGAAGCTTTGGCGAAAACCGTGCAAGAGTTGCTGGACGAGGCTTTGAAAGAATTTGCTGCCGCCCGCAAACGCGAAGGCAAAAAACTCGGCGAACATCTGTTGCAACGTTTGGCCAGTATGGAAGAAATCGTGGATGCGTTGAGCGAGCTGTTCCCCAGCCTGCTTCAGGCGCATATGGACAAGGTGAACGCGCGTTTGGCGGAAGCGGTCGGCAATATCGACAACGACCGTTTGCAGCAGGAATTTGCGCTGTTTATCCAAAAATCCGATGTTGACGAAGAATTCAGCCGCCTGCGCACGCATATCGCCGAAGTCCGCCGTATCGTTACGGAAAACAAAAGCAGCGCGGGCAAACGCTTGGACTTCCTGATGCAGGAATTGAACCGCGAAGCGAACACGCTGGGCAGCAAAGCCATTGCGGCAGAATGCACGCAGGCTTCGGTCGAACTGAAAGTCTTAATCGAGCAAATGCGCGAGCAGGTTCAAAATATCGAATAAGCCTTCAAAAATAAAGCAAAGGTCGTCTGAAAAGTGAACTGGCCCCCAAATCTTGGACACTCATAAAAGCCTATTCAGGCGCTCTGTGC
>CALDNV010000325.1:0-28572 GCA_937914605.1 uncultured Neisseria sp. | reverse complement strand
CGCATACTGGCCTTTTTCTGTTATGGAAAGTTGCACTTCAAATGCGAATCCGCCGTCGTCTGAAAACCAAAATACAGTTTTCAGACGATCTTTTCTTGCCAACCGATTTATTCGGCTTGTTCTTTCAAAACGGCTTCAATCAATTCCTGCGCGCCGTCGTCCGCCAGCTTTTTGGCGACCGCGCGTCCGAGCGCGTCGGCGTAGGCGGCGGGGGCTTGCGCGTCTGCCTGCAAGATTACCGAGCCGTCGGGGTGTCCGACCAGTCCGCGCAGGGTGAGCAGGCCGTTTTCTTCGGTGCAATACGCGGCAAGCGGGACTTGGCAGCTTCCGCCCAAAGCGCGGGCGAGGGCACGTTCGGCAGTCACGCAGGCGTGTGTCGTGTCGTGGTTTAAGGGTTTCAAGACGTCGAGAAGGTCGGTGCGGTGTGCGGCGATTTCGATGCCCAACGCGCCTTGCCCGGCAGCGGGCAGGCTGTCGGCTTCGGAGAGAATCAGGCGGATGCGTTCATCCAGTTCCAAACGCTGCAATCCGGCGACGGCGAGGATGATGGCATCGTATTCGCCGTTGTCAAGTTTGGACAGGCGGGTTTGCACGTTGCCGCGCAGGGGTTTGATGACTAAGTGCGGATAGCGGGCGCGCAACTGGGCTTCGCGGCGCAGGCTGGATGTGCCGACGACGGCGCCTTTGGGCATTTCTTCCAAACGCGCGTATTGGTTGGATACGAACGCGTCAAACGGATTGGCGCGCTCGCCGATGGCGGCAAGGGCGAAGCCTTCGGGCAAATCCATCGGCACGTCTTTAATTGAATGCACCGCCAAATCGGCGCGACCGTCCTGCAAGGCTTGTTCCAACTCTTTGATAAACAGGCCTTTGCCGCCGATTTTCGACAGGGTTTTGTCCAAAATCTGGTCGCCGCGCGTGGTCATGCCCAAGATTTCGACTTCGCAGTCGGGATACAGGGTTTTCAGACGACCTTGGATATGTTTTGCCTGCCACATGGCAAGCAGGCTTTCGCGGCTGGCGATAACGAGTTTTTTCGGGTTCATTTGCAGTTTCTGATTTTCTAATTCATGAGGCGGGAAGTTCGACAGTCTAACACAAACTTTCTACGGTAACTGCCTGACTGTACTTGCCCAAGGGGCCGAATCCGTTGCCTTGGTTTTGTTCTTTGGTCAGCACTTTTCCCTGAATGCAGACATTGTTCAGGGTAACGTTATATGAGCCGGAACTCAGGCGGTTTTTTTCTACTTGATCCATCAGGATGTCGCCGCCGTTGATGAAATAGGTTTTCCCGTCGGCGGTAAATTCCGCCTGTTCGAGCGAATAATGGACTGTTCCTGTCATTTTGACCGTATCGCCGCTGTTTTTTTCGACCTGAGTTTCCGTCGGTTTGGCAGCCGACGTTTCGATTTTGTTTTGCGGGGAGCAGGCTGTCAGGGCAATCAGTAGGGGGAAAAGAAATTTGTTCATTTGCAATTACCGTGGTTGATAAAGGTATTCCGCTGCGAGGCTGTCGGAGAAGCCGTTGCACTATATCTGTTGCAACGAAATAAATTATAATGTGTACTGGCATGATGGTAGTTCATACTGCCGTAAAATAAAACTTATTCTCTAAAAACATTTTAAACCCAACAGCCTTACAGCATGAAACGCGCCAAAAAATATCCCTTCTTATCGTTGCAGCGGCAACGTTTCTGCCTGAATTTTGAAAACGCCTCAACCGCCGCCGACCTTCCGAGCGAACGCGATTTCTACCGCTGGGCATGGGCGGCGTTGAAAAACGAATACCGCCGTGCCGACATCAGCCTGATTCTGCTGGACGAAGAAGAAGCCCGCGCCTACAACCGCGATTACCGAGGCAAAGACTACGCCACCAATGTGTTGAGTTTTGCCTTGAACGAAGGCGAAATCCTGCCCGATCAGTTTTCAGACGAGCTTTGCGGCGATTTGATCATCTGCCCGCAAGTCGTATTGAAAGAAGCCGCCGAGCAGGGCAAAACCGCCGAGCAGCACTTTGCCCACCTGACTATGCACGGCACGCTGCACCTGATGGGCTACGACCACATAGAAGAGACCGAGGCCGAAGAAATGGAGGCGCTCGAAATCCGCCTGATGCAGGCGGCAGGTTATCCCAACCCCTACCAAGAGGACGAATACTGAAATGGACGACACCCGGTCGAAACCGACATTTTTCGAACGTTTGATTTCCCGACTTGCCGGCGAACCCGATTCCGCCGAAGACGTACTCAGCCTGCTGCGGCAGGCACACGAACAGGAAGTATTTGACGCGGATACACTTTTGCGGCTGGAAAAAGTCCTCGACTTTGCCGACTTGGAAGTGCGCGATGCCATGATTACCCGCAGCCACATGAACGTTTTGAAAGAAAACGACAGCATCGAGCGCATCACTGCCTACGTCATCGAAACCGCCCATTCCCGTTTCCCTGTCATCGGCGAAGACAAAGACGAAGTCCTAGGCATCCTGCACGCCAAAGACCTGCTCAAATACATGTTCAATCCCGAGCAGTTCAACCTCAAATCCATCCTTCGTCCCGCCGTTTTCGTACCCGAAGGCAAATCGCTGAACGCGCTTTTGAAAGAATTCCGCGAGCAGCGCAACCACATGGCAATCGTTATCGACGAATACGGCGGCACGTCGGGTCTGGTAACTTTTGAAGACATTATCGAACAAATCGTCGGCGACATCGAAGACGAGTTTGACGAAGACGAAAGCGCGGACAATATCCACGCCGTTTCCACCGAACGCTGGCGTATCAACGCCGTAACCGAAATTGAAGACATCAATGCCTTTTTCGGTACGGATTACAGCAGCGAAGAAGCCGACAGCATCGGCGGACTGGTCATTCAGGAATTGGGACACTTGCCCGTGCGCGGCGAAAAAGTCGTGATCGGCGGTTTGCAGTTCACTGTCGCCCGCGCCGACAACCGCCGGTTGCATACGTTGATGGCGACTAAGGTGAAATAACAATTTACCTGATGAACAAATGAAGCAAGGTCGTCTGAAAACTTGGAAACAGGTTTTCAGACGACCTTTTTAGTATCGGATTAAGGCGAAATGGAACGGCGGTTGTGTGGAAATATAGATGATGAACAACCGCCGTTTCTCATCGAGCTTGCCCTTTAAACGGCTTTTGAAGTTAGCCCAAAGACAGACTATTTAGCCTTGCTTCTGCCTTTGCGCTTGGTTGGCGCGGTATCCGAGGTTTTCACCTTGATTTTCACGCTTTTGCTTGGCTTCTTGTCTTTGCGTTTGGCTTTTTCCGTTGCCGTTTTGGCTTTGGCTGTTTTCTTTTTGCCGTTTTCAGACGACGTTACTGCGCTTTCCGGTTGGACTTTGCTGCGGCGTTTGGCGGCGGTTTTTTCTTGTTTTACAGGCGTTTTCATCGCGTCGTCGATTTCTTTCGCCGTTAGTTTGCGCTTGGTTTTCGAGCCGGTTTGGGCGGTGGTTTTGGCGCGGCGTTTTTTACCGCTGCTTCCGCCGCTGATCAAGGTCAGGTCGATTTTGCTGGTGTCCAAATCGGCGCGCGCCACTCGGACGCTGACTTTGTCGCCCATGTTGAAACGGATGCCGCTGCGTTCGCCTTCTACCGCCATGATTTCGGGGCGGAAGTTGAAATAGTCTTCGCCCAAATCGCTGATGTGTACCAAGCCGTCGATGTGGATGCCGTCTAAGGTAACGAAGAGGCCGAAGTTGGTCATGCCGGAGATTTTGCCCTCGAATATTTCGCCGACTTTATCGCGCATGTAATAGGTTTTCAGCCAGTTTTCCACGTCGCGGCTGGCATCGTCGGCGCGGCGTTCGCAGAACGAGGTGTGGACGCCCAAAGCCTGCCAGCTTTTGTTTGGCGTGTAGGTTTGCTGGTTCAACACGGCTTTGATGGCGCGGTGGACGGTCAGGTCGGGATAGCGGCGGATGGGGGAGGTGAAGTGGGCGTATGCTTCGTAGGCAAGGCCGAAGTGTCCGTCGCAATGCGGTTCGTAAACTGCCTGCTGCATGGAGCGCAACATCATGACTTGCAGCAATTCGGCATCGGGCCTGCCTTTGAATTGTTTGGCAAGTGCGGCATAGTCTTTCGGTGTCGGGTTGTCGCCGCCGCCCAGTTGCAAACCCAGTAAGCCGAGCTGCTCGCGCAGGGTGGCGAGTTTTTCAGGTGTCGGGCCTAAGTGGTTGCGGAAGAGGGCGGTGTGCTTGTTTTTTATCAGGAATTCTGCCGCGCAGACGTTCGCCGCCAACATACATTCTTCAATCAGTTTGTGGGCGTCGTTGCGGACAACGGGCACGATTTTTTCGATTTTGCCGTTGTCGTCGAAAAGCATTTGGGTTTCGACGCTTTCAAACTCCACCGCGCCGCGTTCGAAGCGTTTTTTCTGAAGGATTTTGAAGAGTTTGTAGAGGGTGTCGATTTGGGCTTTGTGCGGATGGTCGAGGTCGTCTGAAATCCAATCCCAGACTTGGTTGTACGTCAGGCGGGCATGGGAACGCATAACCGCAGGGTAGAAGCGGTATTCTTTAATATTGCCCGCGTAAGTGATGATCATGTCGCACACCATGCACAAACGCTCGACATCGGGATTGAGCGAGCAGATGCCGTTGGACAGGTTTTCCGGCAGCATGGGAATCACGCGGCGCGGGAAGTAAACGCTGGTGCTGCGTTCCTGCGCGTCCGTGTCGATAGCGTCATCGGGGCGGACATAATGGCTGACATCGGCAATCGTCACGACCAAACGGTAATTGCGCCCGATTTTTTCGGCAAACACGGCATCGTCGAAATCGCGCGCCGTTTCGCCGTCTATGGTTACCAAAGGTAAATCGCGCAAATCGACGCGGCCTTTCAAATCACTTTTGCGAACATGGTCGGGGATTTTTTTCGCGGCTTTGGCACACGCTTCGCTGAATTGGTACGGCAAATGGTGTTTGCGCACAGCAATTTCGATTTCCATACCGCTGTCGGCATAATCGCCCAATACTTCGATGATTTTCGCCACAGCAGGGCGGTTTTGCTCAGGATAAGTCTCGATTTCGCCGACGATGACCTGACCGGATTCGGGTTTGAAATGCGCGACGCTGTCAGGTTCCAAAACAATGCTTTGGTTCAGGCGTTTGTCTTCCGCTTCCAAAATCGCTACGCCGCGATCCATATAGAAACGTCCGACCACTTTGCTTTGCGCGCGTTCGACAATATCTAAAACCGTTCCTTCGCGGCGGCCTTTGCGGTCGATACCGGCAGGGCGGACGGTCACGATGTCGCCGTGCATGATGCCGCGCATTTGGCGTTCGTATAAAACAAAATCGCCGTCTTTGGTGGGCGTGAGCGGTACGGCGAAGCCGAAGCCGTCTTTGTGCGCCTCGACACGACATTTGACCAAATCCAATTTGTCCGCCGCGCAAACCGCACCGCGACGGTTGATTAAAACCTGACCGTCCCGCGCCATCGCTTTCAGACGACGTTCGAAAAATTCGTACTCTTCTTCCGTAATCGACAACTCGCGTGCCAAGACTTCGATTTTCGACGGCACGCCTTTTTGCTCCAATAATTCAATGATCCACTCCCTGCTTGGCAGCGGATGTTCGTAACGTTGTTTCTCCCGTTTCAAAAACGGGTCTTTTTCTCGTAAATTTAAAGATTTAATATTTTTGTTCATTTTATTGGTTGACATTCTTTTTCTAAAATATATAATGACCGCTTCTTTGCGAAATAGTCAATTACTGTAACGCAAAACAGGAAATAAAGCAAAGCCCAGGTGGCGGAATTGGTAGACGCGCTAGCTTCAGGTGCTAGTGTCCTCACGGGCGTGGAAGTTCGAGTCTTCTCCTGGGCACCAAACCTTTTGGTCGGCGCTTTGCTTATCCATCCTAATTGCCCAGGTGGCGGAATTGGTAGACGCGCTAGCTTCAGGTGCTAGTATCCTCACGGGTGTGGAAGTTCGAGTCTTCTCCTGGGCACCAAATCAATTATCCGGCTTATCCGGATTTTTTATTGAATAGATTTATTTGTCTGATTAAGCTACAATATCAGACGATAAAATATGTTTGATTCCACAGAGAGGTGGATGAGTGGTTTAAGTCGCACGCCTGGAAAGCGTGTATACGTGAATAGCGTATCGAGGGTTCGAATCCCTTCCTCTCTGCCAGATTCCAAATAGCCCGTCTTGACCAAGACGGGCTTTTTTCTTGCCTTCAATTCAGGCAGCAAGCTGCTTCAGTCTCTCTTTGAAAAAGAAATTACTTTTATTCTCAATTTGTTATACATTTCGGCTCCATCTATACAAATCAGTTTTGCAGGTGTATCCTTCACTCCGTTATATACATTCATAAAAAATCCATCTTTAAAAAGGTCGTCTGAATACGCCGGCCTGACACAAATCCAAGGACACTGCCATGACTGATTTTACCGTATGGGAAACCGCGCCGTTTGGTGCAACCATCGACCATATCCTGCAACGCTACCATGATGTACACCGCGGGCAATTTGAAGAGCTGGTTCCGTTAGCTCAAAAAGTCGCGGAAGTTCATGCCGACAGTTTTCCGGCTGAAGTGCCGGAGTTGCTTGCCTATATGCAAAACGAACTGTTGATGCATATGATGAAGGAAGAGCGAATGCTGTTTCCAATGATCAAACAAGGCGTCGGCCGCGGAGCGGCAATGCCGATTAATGTAATGATGCACGAGCATGAGGAACACGACCAAGCCGTAGCCAAGCTGCTTGAGTTGACCAATAATCTGACCGTTCCCGAAAACGCTTGCGGAAGCTGGACGCGCCTGTATACATTGGCACGCGAAATGGTGGACGATTTGACCAACCATATCCATTTGGAAAATGAAATCCTGTTCCCGCGCGTATTGGCTTCTTAAAAATAAAGCTTGTCCAAAGGTCGTCTGAAAATTGTTTTTCAGACGACCTTAATGTTTTGCCAGTACGCAAAGAGGCTGTTTTCTGTTGGATGAAATCACCATTTCCCTGTCAAACCGATGCGCAGGGTGCGGCCCGGGGCGGGCATATAGGAGCGGCTCATGGGGTCGAGGTAATAGCGGTCGGTCAGGTTGCTGCCCGTTAGCTCTGCGCTGAAATGTTTGTTGAATTTGTAACGCACATAGGCATCTACGACAGTAACGGGCTGCCAGTTGGCGTTGCCGTTGTCGCTGTTGAAAGCTTTGCTGTTTGCGCCGTCACGTTGCAGGTAGTAGTCGCGCCAGCGGGCGGACGGCTGTTGTTTGTCTTCAATGCGGCTGTGGAAGGTCAGGCGCGAACCGATTTCGAGTTTTTCGTTTAGGAACCTGCCGCCGAGGTTGGCAACGACCGACCAGCGCGGCTGGATGCGGTTGATCAGCCAACCGCTGGCGAAACCGCCGTTTTGACAGTAAGGTACGGGGAAGGTGCGGCCGTGCGAGACGTATTGGTCTACATCATATTGCTGCTCAATGGCGCGGCGGTCGCAGACTTCGTTTTTCATATTGCGCACGACGGAAAGGTCGCCGAATACTTTGCCGTTGTCGAAGCGGGTTTGGAGTTCCAGTCCGCTGATGACTTGTTTGTCGTAATTGCTGATTTGCCAGGTGGCGTAGTTGCGGTCGATGACATTGTAGGTTTTGTTGTGGAAGTAGGTCAGCCGCACGTCCGCGTAACGCATTTTGGGCAGAAGGCGGGTGAAGTCGTGGCTGAGGGAGATTTCCCAGTTTTTGGCGTGTTCGGGTTTGAGCGGGTTCAGGAGTCTGCCAAACGGGACGCTGAAACCTTTGGCAATGCTGTGGTTGCCGAAGCCGAATGTGCCTTCATACATGCTGGGGAAGCGTTTGAATTCGGTATAACGGGCGAACAGGCGGGTGTTGTCGCCGAGTTGGACGGTGGCGGAGAACATGGGGGCGAAGGCATGGCCGCGTTTGTTCCACATTTTGCGCAGTTCTTCTTCGGTCAGATGCCGGTATTCGATAGCGGGATTGTTGACATCGGTTGTTACGGCGGCAGCATAACGTTTTTCAACTTTGCCTGTGGCAGGGTTGACACCGGTTTCATTTAAGAAATTGAGTGCTCCTGTCCGGACGGGGTTTTCCTCGGGATGCGAACGCCGCCAGTAGATACAGTTTCCATTTGCTTCGTTTTCGGTGCAGTTGGGTATTGATTTCCAGCCGCTGCTTAGATCTTCCGCTTCCATAAAACGGTTGCGCAGCTCTGTCAGTTTTTCGGGTTCTTCAGGAAGTTGGGGCTGGTTATCTTGCCAGCGTTGTGCTTCTTCGGGTCGGTTATCTAATGCCCAGAGATATTCGGGAACGGGCAGGCTGTTTATCCAATTCCAAAAACGCTTGTTGTAGGCTTCATTTTCGGCTTTCGCCCGTATGGTCGCGGGGTCTTGGTCGTAAGCTTTTTGCGCGGCGTGATATTGGTCGGACAATTCTCGGTAGGCCCGGTATTCTTCAGGCGTGGCAAGCCGGTGTTGAAGATAGACGAAATCCCTGCTGTTGTCCGACAGTACGTCGAATTTGTTTTCTCTTTCCAACCATGTGCGGTTTTTGTCGATGTAGTCTCGGAGGAAGTTGTCGGTTTGGTGGTAGTCGGTATAGCGACCGCCTGCGTTCAGGGTCAGCCAGGAAGTGGGCTGATATTTGAAGTTGAAGCCAAGGTTCCATTCGTCGCGTTTGCCTTTACGCGGCATGGTCAGGGCGAAGTTGGAATTTAAGGTGGTCTCAGGGTCTTCCCAGAACAATTTTTGGGATTCTTCTTCGGGCAATGCGAGTATCCAACTGGTATCGCTGCTGCCTTTGAGTTTCTCGCGCTGGTAGTCGCCCATCAGGGTCAGTTCCAATTTGTCGGATAATTTCATTTTATTGGACAGGTTGATGCCTAAGCGGTTGTTTTTGGCGCGGTAGGCGGCGGCATTAAAAACGTTGAAACGGTTGTTGGTATTGGGCGGCAGTTTGTCCCATTCGGGTTCTTTGCCTTTGTAATACCAGTCTTCGGCGTATTTTTCGTTGAATATTTTGTCGAGAAACAGGGTGGATGCGGGATAGCCGCCGGTGGAATTGGTTTGCGAATTGTTAAACGTCCCCCAAATCCCTGCCTTCAAATCTATCCAGCGGTTGTTTTCGGGTTTCCATGTGTAGTCGAGGTTGACGGCGGTCTGCTTCACCCATGCCTGCGGCCATTCTGCCATCAGCGTGCCTTTGGTGAGCTTGCTCATGTCGGTTTGGGCGGAACCGTCCGGTTTGAGCATGCTGCCGCCGATGTTGCCGAACAGGATGCTGTACGGCATGATTTCGCCGAAACGGGCGTGGGTGCGGCGTATGCCGAGCTGTATTTTTTGATTGTCGGGCAGTTTAAGCGTGCCTTTTGCCAGCCACGAACGCATATTCAGGGAGGTGTTGGCCACTTCGCCGGAGGGATGGTAATACGAGCCGATGTTGGCGGTATATTCCTGAATATCCGTAACTTTTTTGGTAAATTCTTCCTCGCTCATAGAGCTGGCATTGGGGAGGTAGCCGTAGCGTTTTGCGCCCTTGCTGCCGGTAAAATAATTGCCTTTGTCCCGCCATGCGTAGGCAATCAAGCCGTCAAACACTTCGCCGCGCATACCGGCAGAAATGCGGAACGCGTTGTCTTTAAACAATTTGCCACGCCCGCCGAAACGCTGTTTCTGGCGGTCGCTGTCGTCCAGCATAATCGCCCAGTCCATACGGTCGAAGGAGTAGGGGCTCGGGTAGCGGCGGTAGTCTTTGTTCCATGATGCGGCATGGGCGTATTCGCGCTGTTTGATGCTGTTGTTGCCGGTTTCCATTTTGACTTCCATGCCGAATTTCTGATCTTTCGGTACAACGTCATCAATTTCCAGCGTTTTCATGCTGACCGAGCCGCCTATGCCGGTGCGGATGTCACGATTTGCCGATGCGCCTTTTTCCACATACACGCTGCTGACGAGATTCGGGTCGATGTAGTTGCGGTTGGATACGCCTTCAAAACCGCGCCATACGCTGATGGCTTGTTCCGTACCGTCTAACGTTACCGGCACTTTGCCTTCGCCTTGAATGCCGCGTATGTTGGGATCGAGCGCGCCACTGTTGCGCGCATCGCCGCTGAATACGCCTGCCATACCGCCGATTAAATCGGCCACGCTGCTGCCGCGGTAGGTCTCGATTTCCTGCTTGCCTTTGTACATATTGCTGATGTCACGGCTGTAGACTTGGGTGTAGCCGCTTTTATCCCGGTTGCGATGGGCTTTGACGGTAATGGTATCCATTTGAACGCTTTGGGCGGGGGTAGTATTTTCCGCCCATAACGGCGTATGCCACAGCATACTCAAAAATAAAACCAATATTTTGGGCGTAGAGGGGAATTCGACGGATTTGACAGGTTTCATGATGGATTTTCCTTTGTTCGCAACAGCTTGAAAATGGGCGAAATCTGAAATGCTTCCAGATGGCATCGGAAAATAAAACGCGAACCGAATGTAATGGGGTTGCAGCCAATTGATTAAACGGTTTGTTCGGACCGTTGATATGGATGCGCTTGCTTCACGCAAGGGAAGGGCATTTTGACAAAACAAAAGGAAAATATCCGTAGGTTACCGATTGTGTGGAAAGGAACAGCGGACAAAATACTTTGTTTCTTTAGAGCTGCAAAATAACATAAATTGATTATGATTATTATTTATATAATAATTTTAACTAAAACTTGATAATGTGTAAACAGAAGCCAAACAATACAACTTTGGCATTTGGGTACCTCGGAAAATCATATTTTTGAGTTTGGACGGGCCGGGGTTGTATTGGATTTCGTAAAAAGTTTGCTGAGTTTGAAGTTGATTGAATAATGGCTTGAATTTGATTTGCCGACATAGAAAGGTCGTCTGAAAATCCCGATTTCGGGTTTTCAGACGACCTTTGGCATGGGTGCGGTCAAGGCAGTTTGGGTCTGACTTTGACGCTTAAGGGCAAGTGGTCGGAGAGGCGTTGCCAGTTTTTGCCGTTGTGGATTTGGGAGTCTAGGACTTCCAAGTTGCGGGTATAGACGCGGTCGAGGCTGAGGACGGGCAGGCGGGCGGGGAAGGTTTTGGGGCGTTTGCCGTTGCTGTCCACGAATACTTCGTTCAGGTTCAAGGCGTTGCCTAAGGATAGGGCGGATTTTTGCCGCCAGTCGTTGAAGTCGCCGGCGAGAATCAGCGGGCTTTGCGGGTCGATGTGATGTACGACGTATTCGAAGATGGCGCGGTATTGTTTGGCGCGGTCGGGTTCGCGCAGGTTGAGGTGGGCGCACAGGCAGACGAGCGGGGTTTCCCAGCCTTCAGGCAGGACTTCGCAATGGAGTACGCCGCGCTGTTCGAGTTTGTTGACGCTGATGTTGAGGTTGTGGCGGGTTTCCAGCGGCAGGCGGCTGAGGATGGCGTTGCCGTGGTGGCGCTGCGGGTAAACGGCGTTTTTGCCGTAGCTGCGGTTGTAGGAGAGGCGGTCGCCGAGAATGTCGTAATGCGGTTGTTTGGGAAAATCAGGCAGCCTGTTGCTGCGCATCAGGTGTTGACCTTGCACTTCCTGTAAAAACAGGACATCCGAGCCTATGCCGCGAAGCTCTTCCGCCATGCTGTCCACTTGGACTTTGCGGTTGAGCGCGGACATGCCTTTGTGCATATTGTATGAGGTGATGGTAATCGGGCGGGGGGACATGATGTGTAACCGTAGTGTGTGAGTAGTTTGTCGTTGTATTGATAGTATAACACTGCAAGTGTTTGGTTTCAGTAAAGATTTGATGTGCGAACGGTTGCTTGACGGTAAAACGTCGTCTGAAAGGTTTCAGACGACGTTTGAGGGGGGACCGCGCGCAAAACGGTTTATTTTATGAATTCGTCCATGCCGTCTTCGCAGCGGATTTTTTGTTCGGACAGCGTGGCTTTGAGCAGGGCGTCGTTTTGCGGCAGGGCGTCGCGTTCGGCTTCGTGATGCCAAAGGTGGTAGGCGATGCCGGCGAATTTAAGGTTGTGGCGTTTCATGCCGTTATGGAAGAGGCGGGCGACGAACTCGCTGTCTTCGCGTCCCCAGCCGACAAAGCGGTTGTCGAAGCCGTTGACGGCCAGCGCATCGCTGCGGAAAAAGCCCATATTGCAGGTTTTGATGCCTTTGTGTTTGCGGCTGCTTTGTCTGCCGATCAGGGAGGACAGGCTGCGGCAGCGCAGGGCGGAGAGGCGTTTTTCTATGCCTTGGCTGAACGCGGACAAATCGGGCAATTCGCCGGAATCTAAAATTTCCTGGGTGCGGCTTTGGGTCAGGATGACGCGCGAACCCTGTATCAGCCTGCCTTTGCGTGCGAGCTTGAGATGGTCGGCGATGAAGGACGGGTCGAGTATCATGTCGCCGTCGATAAGGATGACGTAGTCGCTTTTTGCCTGCGCCAGCGCGCGGTTGCGTGATTCGGCGGCGCGGAAGCCGTCGTCCGGCCGCCAAGAATGTTTGACGGGGATGTCGGTGTGGCTGCGGATGAACTCGACGACTTCGGCGGTGTCTTGGCGCGAACCGTCGTCCGCGACGATGATTTCGTCGGGCAGGCGGGTTTGCGCGAGCGCGGATTTCAAAACCAGCTCCAGCGCGTCGGGACGGTTGTAGGTGGTTACAATCAGGGCGACGCTGATATTGCGGTTGCGCTCGTAAAGTTTGACATATTTGTAGTACGAACCTTGGGCATTGGCGATGGAAATGGTCAAGCCGTCCGCGCCGTAGACGAAACCGCGTTTGAGCAGGTAGTTTTTGACAAACGATACGCTGCCGTGCAACAGGGCTTTGAAGGGCGAGCTGTCTTTTTTGTAGCGGTTTTCTTCGGCGTAGAGCGAGCTGTATTGCTGCATTTTCTGAATCAGCCCTTCGGCGTTTTCGAAGGAATAGTGTTTCAGACGACCTTCGAGCGGACGGACGTTTGCATCGGGCGGCAAGATCAGCGATTCATGCACCTGACGGTCGGAAAAACGGGTAAACCGGCGGTGGTAAAGGCGCGGGATAATGTCGGGATACCAGCCGCAGGCTTTGATCAGGCGGCCGTTGTAGTGGTTCAGGCGCGAGAGCGAGAAGATGTTTTGTTCTTTGTTTTCCGCCACGGCTTTGCGGATGGCGGCAATCAGTTCGCCGTCTGCCACTTCGTCGCTGTCTATGCTGAATATCCAATTGTTTTGCGCGAGGCGGGCGGCAAGGTTTTTCATCGGGCCGAAGCCGATGAAGTCGTATTTGTAATAACTGACGTTGGTGAAGCGTTCGGCGATTTCAAAGGTACGGTCGGTCGAGCCGTTGTCGAGCAGCAAAACTTCGTCGAAGTCTTGAAGCGCGGTCAAAACTTCGTGCAGATAGCGTTCCGAATTTTTGACCAACATGGCTGCTGTGGCGGGAATTTTCGGGTTCATGATGAGGTCGTCTGAAAAGGGGTCGTCTGAAAAATCAAAATCGGGAAATCAAGGCAGTTCGGCAATGGCGGCGGTCAGTTCTTCGTGGCAAGCGTGTATTTTAACCGATATACCGCTACAATACGCATTTCCTTTTTTTCAGACGACCTCCTCCGATATGCAGCTTATCCTTGCTCCGATGCAGGGGCTTTGAAGATGGGTTTTATGTTTCAATAGAATCAATGAATTGTAATTTTATTGAAGATTATGGTGTAAATATGGTTCAAAAAAGACGCCATTATCAAATCATATCGAATGAGCATGTTTTGTGGATGTGTGATTGCAAAATTGTGAATCTGAAATTGCATACAGTCAGGCAGTCAGGTTACGGTTGTTTGGGTACAGAAAACCAAGTAAACTAAAACTGTTTGATTGGAAAATGCTCCGCAAGGAGGAAATTATGTTCAAAAAATCACTTTATAAGGCTGCTTTGGCGTATTTCGGCGATAAGGTTGGGAGTCAGGAAAAAAAGCGATTGCAGAAGGCATTGCTGCCGCTGCCAGCAATAGTGCTGAATTTGAACGGAAAAAGGTTTTGGTTGAAAAGGAAATCCGGGATGGAACGGCAAGAAGCAGAGGAAAACTGCCTGTATGATTTTATCTACATCAATCATCTTGAGGTTGTTCTGAATAAAATTGAGGCCGTCTGAATTTCAGACGGCCTTTTTGTTATCCATGTATTTTCCGCCATTCGGTTTTTGCCTGCTGTTCGCGTTGGTCTAGCCAGTCGGCGATGGCGGTAAGACTGACGAATTGGCTGCTTTTTTGACTGTTGTCCGTATTGATGACCGGCCATGGGAGGGTTTGGGTTTTGGCGCGGCGGCGGGCGGTTTTTTCGTTTATGTGCGGTAACCAGTCGGCAGTGGCCTGTTCGAGGGTGATATGGGTTTTGCCGTAGATGAGCATGAGCCGGTGGCGGGTAGGTAGGTTTTCCATTTTTAGTGTGCCTTGTGTTGTTGTCTGATTCTTTCTGCGTAGTCTTCCGCGTCTGTTCGGGTGGTGAATTCTTTCAGAACTTTGGTGCTTCGCCGTCTGCCTGCGTTATTTTTTGTCCAGTGTTTTTTGTTATATTGGGGAGGCTGGTATTCGATTACCTGCCATTTGCCGTCGTGATGCCGGAAGCCTATATTGGGTTGGGTGTTAATTTGGGTATGCTGTATGCGGTCTGTCAGGGTCATTTTGTGTCTTTCGTGGTGCCGTCCGCCCACCGTTTGAATTTAATGCCGGTGATGCGCTCGGTGATGATTTGAAGGATGATTAGTATCAGGGCAATGATGGGCGGCATTATTCTTCTTCTTGGAAGAGGATTTCTAGTATTTTTGTAATTCGGTTCTGTACCATTATTTCTACTGTCAACATGATGAGTGCAGCCATCAGTACGGCAATAATAATAATGGCGGTGGCGATGTTGATGATGTTTTCCATATTTACTCTCCGTAAACGATGCCACGCATACGTTCTTCTGTGGTCATGCGTTCGTAGGTTTTTTCAAGTTGCAGGGTTGCGAAGTCGGCAGCGTCCTGTTGTTGGCGGATGAGGCGTTGGACTTCGGTTTCTTGAGAAGGTTGAGGTGTGGTGCAGGCTGCAAGTATGGCAAGTAGGGTTGGGGTGAGCAGGGTTTTCATTTTCAATCCTTATGCAATTAAAGTCCGCCTTCCGGCGCTCTTGTTGGCATGATGTAGAAGCGGCAGTTTTTGAATTTAAATAAAATTGAGCATATTCCGCCGTCCTTGTTTTTGTTTGACAGATAAAAAGGGAAGAAGATGGGGTGTTTGAAACCTAAACTTTTTTGGCATTTATCCAATTTTTTAATCAAGCTGATGTCAATGGCCAGATTTTGATTGATCACGTCTTCAATCATGACTGGATCTTTAGCGTATTCTTCGATTCTTTGTGTTTTGGGGAAGTCGGATGTGTCAGGCTTTTTAAACTCTAATGCGCCCACTGCAATGCAGTCGTCTCTGATTTCGATATTGGCAATGTCGCTTTCTCTGTCTTTTAAAACCGCGCCCAATACAATGTTTGGAATGAAGATGTCTTCATCGATTTCTTTCAGTTCTTCGTGTTTGATAATGCAAAGTACATGACCGTCGGTTGCTTTGATTTCGCCTGTTTCCTTATCGAGGAAAACGCCGTTGATGTAATGTCTTGGGTCGTTGTTTGCTGCTGCGGCAGCGGCGGCTTTCAAAAGATTTTTTTTAATTGAAAAATGTTTCATTTTTATCTCCGTTTAAATCAGCAGGCTTTTTGCAGATCGTTTTGAGTTAGGGCTGTCAGTGCTTGTTTGACTGCCGCCATGGGAGTTTTGTACTCGGGAACAAGTCCGACAATGAGTTCGCCGTCGGTGTTGATGATGTCGCAACCGTAGTGCTCTACGGGGTGGCCGTAGGCAGTGTGGGTGGTTTCGGCGGTTACGCGGATGTCGATAGAGTATTCTTCTGTGATGGTCATTTTGGGGTCTTTCGGGGTGGGGTTTTGTGGAGGTCGTCTGAAGATTCACGCTTTCAGACGACCTTTTGCTTTATGTTGAAACGATTTCGTGGGGGTAAATGTTTTGTACCAGTCGCACTGCATCTTTCAGAGTTTTGGCTTCGCGGCGGGCGGTTTCGCTGTAAATACCGCCACCTTCTCGGGAACTGTTGCGCTTTTGAATGGCTAGTTTGCCGTCCTGCCATGTGGCGACTTCGACTTTGCCGGCGGTGGCGTGGGTGCCGAATTTAACGTAGATGGGTTTCATGATTACTGTGTCCTGTTGTTTGTTTCGATGGATGTAGTTTAGTAAACACTTAATTCATAGTCAAGTAAAAAGTTTATTGTTTGTTCAATAAATATTAAATTATCTGATTTTTAAGGGAATTTAATTTGCAAAAAAAAATGCCTAACGGGACTGGCGGTAGGCGGTTTTGGATGTCTAGGTGAAAGAAAACCGCCCAGTGGGCGGTTTTTTCAAAGTGAATTTAGGCTGAGGTGTTGGGATTGTTATGAGTGGTAAGGAAGCCAAGAAAAAAACAGAGGGTGGCTCTCGGAGAGAATATGGTTGTGTGTTTTCATTCTTACATAAATACGGTCACCGTTAGAAACGGGAAGGCCGCTAACTGTTTGGTGCAGCATGAATGAAATACTTTCTTCTTGACCGACACTATCATACGGCGGGATTTCAAAATTGGAAATTACATCGTCGTTGTGAACAATCTCTAAAAAGATTGGTTGGGTTTGCAATGTCTGCATATACTCATCTTCGGCGTAAAATGAAATAGACAGGCATAGACGACCTAAAATAGATTGTTGCGCCGGGATATGGCATATATCGGGAAATATACCTATCAGACTGTATTTGTCATTTTCCGCATGGCGGATGATTTCATCGCAATAGTGGACATTTAAGTGAATCATGCCTGCTCCATATATTCGTACTGCTGTTCAAACGCTGCGCGAACTTCAAGCGGGGAAACGCCTAATGCGTTTGCCAGTTTTTGTACAGTCTCATTATGTAGGGATTGTTTGCTGTTTTCGATGCGGGACAGATAGGGTTGACGCAATCCTGCGGCGGCTGCCAATTCAGACTGGGTAAACCCCTTTTTCATCCTCAGGCTGACAAATGTCTCTCCGCCTGCTTTGAGGGCTATTTTATCGGCAATTTTCGCTGCCGCCCTGTCCATCGCTGCTTTGCGGCGCGGATTTTTCCGTACATGTTCAATATGCTCTGCGGCGGGGGTAGTGTTGGGGCTGATCGGTTTGATGCATTTAATCTGCCCGTTTATCCGCAGGCAGTTTATGTGGGTGACGGGGGTGGCGGATGTAGGTGTTGATACTGTGCAGGCGGCCACGGCAACAGTGAGTGTTGCACCCATTTGAAACCATGTGCCGTTAGTTGGAGTACAGTTCTTCATAGTCTTTGATAATCCGTTTTGTGATTGGGTGTTCTGCCTGATAGTCAAATTTGTCTGTCTTCTTGTTTACAACAGCCAATATATCTATGCGGCGGATATACGCGCCGTTTGGCTGTTTTTCATGGCATGGTGCGTAAATTATTCTGTATCCGGCGGCTTCTTCGCTGCCAAATCGGACGCGCAAAACTTTGATGTCTTTTTCCCATAATGACAATATGGGTTTCACTTCCAAGTCAATCGGGCCTATGGGTTCGCCATATTCTCTGAAGTATCTGTTTTTGTATAAGCCATCAAAAATAGCAGAGTCCGCCTGAATCATCTCAATGACGGTATCGAGATAACCGACCGCGTCTTCGTCTTTTTCAAAGAGGCGGTCTAAATCCTGCTCGGCGTTAAAGTGGACGGTCAGCTCCATGCGTGCCCTTTTTTATATATTATATCTTTTTAGTTATACCGCGCAATATGCGGTAATAAATCAGTTGTTCAAGTATTTTAAATCCATAGCCTTCTGCCGGTAACAGTCTTTTTTCTGCTACATCTCTTCGAGCTTCCACGCGCCTTTGATTTTGCCGCAGATTTTAAGCTGTTCAAGGTCATGCTTCTCTACAGTTTCGGTTTCGTAGCGTTTGTTGTCGCTTAGGATTTTGACGCCGCCGGTAACGGTACGTTGCAGGCGTTTGGCGCGCAGGCCGTCGGAAACATGAATCAGGTATACGCCGTCTTCCATCATTTCAGTAACGGCGGTATCGACAAATATAACGTCGCCTTCATCAATAGTTCCTGCCATGCTGTCGCCGCGTGCGGTGATGATTTTAATGTGGGACAGGTTTCCGCCGAATTTGTCTTTTGCCCACAGGCGCGATACGTTGACGTAATCGACGACTTCCGCGGGCAAGTTTTCGATACCATTGCCGCATGCCGCTTCGATGTTGAGGCGTTCAAAGCGGATTTGTTGATCGTCATCTGAACCAATCGGACTGTTTGGCGTGGAGTCCAAATAATATCTTCCCATGCCGTAGTCTTCTTCCAGCCGTCTGCTGACTTTTTCGCCAAAAGATGCTTTGCCGCTCATCAATTGAGACAGGAGGCTTTTGTCTTTTGTCGGTAGAGTTTTGTCTTCAAAGAATTTTTTTAAATTCTCAATCCGTATTTCTTTCAATTCTGACTTATTCATAGCTATCTCCCAGCAGTAATTATTTATATTCTATTTAGTTTCTACTAAACAAACAAATAATAAATATATTTGCTTTTGCGTTTAATAACTGTTAAACTTGTTTAATGTTTAAAAATGGAGCAGATATGACTCACGCTGAATTTATTAAAACGCTTTCGACTAAGCGTGGAGCAAGGTCGGAATATGCCCAAAAGTTGGGTTTGTCTCTGTCGTTTTTGTGGCAAATCGAAAACCGAAGGGCTGTAACACCGAAGCGGTGCTACGAAAATGTAATTTTGCTTACCAATGGTCGGGTTTCTGTATCCGACCTGATTTCCGAAACGAGATCATAGCCTTGGTACGGATTTCTCATTTTTCCCCCATTACTGATTAACGCGCAATCAGTGATTCAGCCTGCCCTCTCAAGGGGGGGGCAGGCCTTTTTTACGCCTAAAAAATGTGCAGGACAAACGGATATGGAAAACAAACTGGATTTTAAAACGGTTGCCGATGCGGCTTTGAATGCGGTGGACAACCTGCTTGCGGAATGGCTTCCGTCAGGCAAATATAAAGGGCATGAGTTCTTCGCCCTGAATCCGACGCGGGCGGATAAGCATCTTGGCAGTTTTGCGGTCAATACGCATTCGGGCGCGTGGGCGGATTATGCGACGAACGATGCAGGCGGCGATTTGGTCAGCCTCTATGCCTATCTTTTCTGCAACGGACGGCAGGGGGACGCGCTAAAAGCGGTCGCCGAGCGGCTGCGCATCGGCAATTTCGGAGCGGTCGAAAGGAAGGAATGGGACGGCGAGCCGAAAACGGGCAAGTCGAAACGGGAAAGCTGGCAGCCTATTGCGCCGTTCGATGAAGGTCGTCTGAAATATCTGGAAGGCAGTCAGGTTTACCTTCTTTGTAAAAATGAGCGGGCGGAAGGCTTGCGGGCAGTGTACCGCGATGCGGACGGCAAGCCGCTTTGCGTTGTACAGCGCTTTATCGACCAGGACGGCGGAAAATCCGATTTGCCGTTTGTGTGGGCGAAAAACAGCGAGGGTGTAGAGAAGTGGACAAGCCGCCGCCTAAAGGATCCACAGCCGCTGTTCGGGTTGGATGCTTTGGCGGAAAGACCTGATGCGCCTGTTTTGATTGTCGAGGGCGAAAAGTGCAAGCTGGCGGCAGAGGCGTATTTTGATTTGAAGGGCTGGGTTGCCGTGTCTTGGCTGGGCGGTTGCAACGGCTGGAAAAAGGCGGATTGGTCGCCGCTTGCCGGGCGCAATGTGCTGATTTGGCCTGACTGCGATTCCCAGCGGGAAAAGCTGTCGAAGAAGGATGAGGCGGCGGGTGTGAAGCCGTCGGATATGCCGTATCTGCCGTGGCGCGGACAGCCCGGCATGAAGGCGGCGCTGGGGATTGCCCAAGTTCTCAAGGAGTCGGGCTGTACGGTCAAAATCGTGAATATTCCGAATCCGGGCGTGTGGCCGTCGGGCTACGATATTGCAGACGTGATTTCGGATACCGAGCCGCTGACGACGGTGCGTGAGATGATGGCGGATACGCTGGTTTTCCCGTTTTCAGACGACATTGACGGGCAGCCTTTCCCGCGCCTATCCGATAAGGAGCGTGCGGCGCAAAATGCGCCCACGGCAACGAAAGGGGGCGGCGGGGACGGCGATGATGCGGAATACGACGGAGAAAATCCGCGTTTGGCGGAATTGTTGAAAAATTACGCGCAAATCGGGTTGAAAGAGAAGGTTTTGAACTTGGAAACAGGGGAATCTTTCAGCCGAAGCCAGTTGGAAAAAGTGTTTTCGCGTCCTGCCGTGCTGACTTGGTTTCATCTGCACGATAGAAACAAGCTATCGGAGCTTAAGGCGGGGATTTTAATCAAACAGAAAAAATTGGAGGCGATGGCGGATGTCAGCCCCGTTTTTAAAAACGCGCTTGCCCGCTATATCTACCTGGACGGGACGACGGACGCCTACGACAGGCAGTTGGAAGCCATCGTGTCGCTGGCGGCGGTCAAGGCTGCCGTACCTGAAGAATTTGACGACTGGAGCAAGTCGCCCGCGCGCCTCGTCTGTCCGATGAGCAATTATGTGTTTAAGCCGGATATGCCGCAAGGTGTGGTGTATAAAAACGAGAAATTAAGCCATATCAATGCGTTCAAGGGCTTGCCGAAAAAGGCTGAAGCGCCTGAAAAGCCGTTCGCGCCGGAAACGCCGCTGGCTGAATTGGAAAAACATTTTCCGAAATGTGCAAACATTATCGGGCTGGTACGGCATTTGTGTTCGGGCAACGGCAATTTGAGCGAGGCTTGCACGGAATGGGTTCTGAACTGGCTTGCCTGCCGTTTCAGACGACCAGCCGAAAAGCCCGCTACCGCATTGGTGTTTATCTCCGAAACGCAGGGCGTGGGCAAATCGACGTTTGGCGAGAAGGTCGTCAAAGAGCTTTTCGGCGAGTATCTGCGCCAACTCGACCAAAACGCGCTGGAATCGCGCTTCAATGCGTCGCTGCTGTTTGCACTGGTTACGATATTCGAGGAAATCAGCCCGTCGGACGAGCGGCTGAACGTCATCGGCAAACTGAAAAACATGATTACGTCGGATGTGATTATGGTGGAGCGCAAAGGGCGCGATGCGGAAAAACACAACGACTTCAATTCTTTTATCATTTTCTCGAACGACGAGCGGTCTATCCCCATCGAAAGCAACGACAGGCGGTTTATGGTCTTGTCGTGCAACCGCAAGTATTCGGACGCGCAATACGAGGCATTGCAGGCGGAAATCGACAACGGCGGAGTGGACGAATTCGCGCGGTTTCTCTATGCGCTGCCGCTGATGTATTCGGACGGTGATACGCGGCGGGTGTTTACGCCGCATACCAAACCGCTGACGACAGAAATCAAACGGCGGATGATCAACCTGAACAAGCCTTCTTGGGAAGCGTTTCTGGACGACTGGTGGCGCGGCGATTTGGGCTTGCCCTTCATCTCTTGCGCGGCGGGCGATTTGTGGTCGGCATACAAGAAATGGTGCATAGATACCAAGACTTTCCATATGCAGCAGAAGAATTTTTATGCAAATATGGCAAAACGCTTGGCGGATTGCCGTTCTGATGTGATAATCCATGGGCAGAAGAAGAAGGTACGGTTTTTCGCCGTACCGCATAGCTGGATGTCCCCCGAAAGCCAGGATAAATTTCCTGCACCGAATACGGACAAAACCGCCCGTTGGGCTGAAAATGCCGTTACCAAGGCAGATTATTACGGCAAGCAGATTGAAGCGTTTGCCCTTGCTTCCGATTCCGACCGTTTTTAAGTGGTCGGCAATATGAAAAAACGTTTAAAATCATAATCCCGACAGGGTCGGACGTATTTTCGACAGGGTAGGTAGCAAAAAAAATCCCTTTAAAATCATATTTTAGACGTTTTAGACGTATTAGACGGGGTAGTTATCCCATACGCGCGAAGATATATATATATCTTCGCGTTTTTATTTTTCCTTTTTTATACACCTTGTCATATTTTGTTTTTATTTTTTTCTATACGCGGATTTTTATAAAAAAGTATGTCTAAATAGTCTAAATTATGATTTTAAAGGGAAAAAAGGTGTTTTAAAAGTTGTCCTGCCCCGTCCAGCCCTGTCTAAATCTTGATTTTTAAGGGTTTTTTAAATTTTCTTCTTCATTGCCGATAAAAAAGCCGTCTGAACTTCCAGACGGCGTTTCTTCAACGGCTTTTCAAGCAAGGCGGATTTCAAGCTGTTTGCCCAGTTGCGCCAAAGCGCGGACGACCGTATCGATTTTGGTGGCGTGGTGCAAGCCGGTAATCCGCTGAACCTCTTGCGGCGTGGTTTCCAGACGCCTTGCCAGTTCCGATTTGCTTACGTCCTGCGCCAGCATTTCATTGAGCAGCAATACTTTCGAATAAACCGACAAGGGCAGCGCGACCAAGCGTTCGCCTTCTTCGGGGACGGACGGCAAGGGCGCGGGGCGTTGGTCTTCAAAATAGAAATCCATTGCGGACTGCAACACGTCTTCCGCCATTTCGACCGCTTCGGTCATGTCGTCGCCCTGCGTAATGGCTTCGGGAATATCGCGGAAGGTAACGACATAGCCGCCTTCCTCGGCGGGGGTAAATTTTGCGGGATAGTACATCTCTCAACCTTTCTGCAAGCCCTTGCGGGCTTGCCCTTATTTTAAACCGAGCTGTTTTTTGATTCCTTCGACCAAGCCCGTTTTCAGCTCTTTGGACGGGTGGCGGGGCAGATGCGACTGCTTGCCCTTGTAATACAGCTTGATGTGCCGCGTGCCGTCTTTGGTTTCAACGCCTTGTGCCATCAGCCATTTTAAAAATTCGCTCTGCTTCATCTCATTGCCTGCTCCTGTTGTTCGGATAGATGTATTATAAACAAAAATGTTTAAATAGCAAGTATTTTTTTAAACATTTTTGTGTAAATATACGCAGGGGCAGGGCAAATAAACGGGTCGTCTGAAGCCCGATTTGTCGGGCTTTTTTTATGTCGTCTGAAAATTCCTCTTGACGGCGCGGCGGCATTCGTCTAAAGTTTCATCCGTGGCGTAAGAACCACATCAACAGCGGCAATCACTCCGTTAATGTGATTTTTTTGTGTCTAGAATTTTCTTTCTTGTTGTTTGTTTCGATAGCAGGAAGTTTCTATGACCGCGTGGGCGACGAATACAAGACCCGTTTTCGGGGAATAAGTCCGCCCAACTGTTGATGGGTTCTTAACCACGCGGTCGCCCGCCTCGGGCATTTAAGAAACTTTCAACAGGACTATCAAAATGAACCAAGTTCAAAACATTCAATTTCACGGTCAAACCGTTCCCGTTTTTACTCAAAACAACACCCATTATGTCGCCATGAAATCCATCGTCGAAAACATCGGTTTGGACTGGGACGCGCAACGAAAACGAATCACAAGACATGAGGTCATGGCGAAAGGTGCGGTCATCATGACCGTACCTTCCAGTGGTGGCGATCAAGAAACCCTCTGTCTGCCCATCAACTATCTCAACGGCTGGCTGTTCGGTGTCGATGCGAACCGTGTGAAACCGGAAATCCGCGAACGGCTGCTGGCTTATCAGCGTGAATGTTTCGATGTCCTGAACGCGCATTTCAACCGCCCGCGCGAACAGCTTACCGTCCCCGCGATTCCTGATCCGTTCCGAATCAAAGAGGAGGATGCGCGCCATGAGATGCAGAAAATATTCTTCACCATCGAATCTGCGCTGCATGATAACGGTGTGATGCACCCGGATACGTTCCGCGATTACAGCCACGGGAAAACGGGCAAACGGGTCATCAGTCTGAGCTTCTGGAAAATGTCGCTGGTCATCCGCCGTATCATTGAGGATATTCCGAAAATGGTTATCGACCGCAGCCCTGAAGTGCGCCGCCTGATTGATGAGGCGCGATATGATTTGAACTGCGATGCGCTGCCCGCGCCGGAAGAAAATCAGTCTGCTGCTCCTAAGAAGCCTGCCGATTCAAGCGATGCCCAATGCAGAAAACGCGAGATTGCGGAAAGCCACAAATCTGCTATCGCCCGCCTGCTGACATACGACGGCGATACGTCGGAAATCGGGCTGGCGGAATGCGCGGCGGCAAACGAAATCATCAACCTGTCCAGGGTAGTCAGCGACGCCTACGAAAACTTTATGTTCTCCAATGAAAACCAAAATTTGACGGACGAGGATTTCAAATGCGCGATGCTTGAATTGGCGCGCCTGAAAAATACGGTGATGGAGCTGTCCTGCTGCTGATTTTTTGCTGTCCGATTATGCCGTCTGATGGGTTTCAGACGGCATTTTTGTTATAATATGCGCTTAAAAATTAAAGCCCTGCGGACTCCGACGGGGCTAGGGATGGTCGGTGCGCGAAGAAATCGACTGATAAATGACTATTGATGATTTGCTTGCCCGTTGGGGCTTTTGGCGTTCGGTTCGGGATGATAACGGACTGGGTTATGCATCCAGTGCGGCAAACCGTGCAATGGCAGGTGATGCGAATACGGGCGGAACGCGTCCGTTGCTGCCTTATGGGGTGGACGCGGATTCGGTGTTTTCTGCGGTGGACAGGGTGGTGATGAAGGAATTGCCTGCGTTCCATCGGGAGGTGTTGCTGTTGCGCTATTCAGGCGGTGTCGGCGACGAGTACAAGAAGGTCAGCGTCGAAAAGGCGATGGCAGAGAAGTGCGGCTGCTGCGTCCGCTTGTTCTACAAATATTTGAAAGACGCTAAAGCCTTGCTGTGTGTGGCTTTAAGTGGCAGTGAAGCGGGCAGGATGTTAAACGGTTGTTAAAAACTGCTTGCGCTTCGTGCAGTGAAATGTTTAAATTATGGAAAACTGCGGTTTCGTGCGTTCAGGTGCGATGCCGCTTTTTTTTCATCTCATTTCCTTTCGGTTGAAACCCCGCCCTTTAGGGCGGTAGAATCAGAATTTATTTGGGAGGGGCGTAACCCCTTCCAAACCAGGACGGCACATAGGGCGACGCTTTATGTGTCGTCCTGTGTGTTGAAACGTTGAATCCTTATCTGTTATTAAAGGTCGTCTGAATTTCAGACGACCTTTCTTTTTGGAGATGTCATGCCGGCAATTCGTGTCGATGTCAGCAAAATGGTCGCACGCTTGGATGATGTCCGGCGCCGACAAGTCCCGTTTGCCGCTAAAAATGCGGTGAACAAACTTGCTGCACAGGCAATCGGCAATCTGCAAGATGAAATGAGGGATTCGTTCTTCAACCCGAAGCCGTGGACGTTGAACAGTCTGTTTGTCAGACAGTATGCAACCAAGGAGGAATTGACCGCCGTGGTCGATTTCAAGGACGGTGCAAAGGATAGAAGCGCGGGCAAATATCTGACGGCGCAAATTTATGGTGGAAGCCGTCGGGCGAAAGGTATTGAGGCGTTTCTGGTTTCGCGGGGATTGATGCCCGCGGGGTATCGGATTGTGCCGTCAGATGCGGTAAGGCTTGACCGTTTCGGCAATATCACGCTGGCTGCGTTTCGGGCAATGGTGCGCGGATTGAACGACGGGACGCATTTCTCCCTACTTAAACGACGCGGCAAACTGTCTCCGGGAATTTATAAGCGACAAAAAAGAAAAGTAAAAGCATTGGTTGTGTATGTGTCAGCGGCACAGTATGAAAAACGTCTCCGGTATTTTGAGGTTGCTGAACAAGCTGTCGTCAGTAATCAGCAGGCAGTCTTTGCCGAAGAACTCGAAAAAGCATTAGCCACAGCCCGATAAGGTACTTCCTGGACTTTCAGCCACGCGGGTAATTCGAGCCGCGATTTCTGTTAAGCGACAGGTTTGTATGGGTTGCTTGCTGGGTTAATGAGGAACTGACATGAAAGTGAATAAAAGACAGCTTGCCGATATTGTCGGTGTTACGGAACAGGCTTTGACCAACTGGCAGAAAGAAGGCCTACCGGTGGCGGCCTATGCAGATAAAAACGGGCTTGCGAATGAATACGATACCGTTGCGGTTATCCGCTGGCTGTTGCAGCGGGAACTGAAACGGCTGAACAAGGAAAAGCCGCGCGACCGGCTGGACAGGGTGAAGGCTGAATTGGCTGAACTGGAGCGGGACGAAAAATTAGGACAGCTTGCGCCAGCCGCGATGTTTGAGCGCGCATGGGGCGACCATGTTTTAGCGGCGCGGACGGAATTTTTAACGATGCCCGAGCAGTTGGCGGCTGAACTGACGGCGACGTCGGGCGTGGAAATAGACCCTGACATCATTGCGGCGTACATCAACAGGGCGCTGGAAAAATTATCGAATTACGGAGCAGAAAACGATGGAGATGACAGCCGCAACCATGCAGGCGCGGATGGCTGAAACAGTGGCGCGGGTGTTGCGGCAGGCGTGCCGGAAATGGGCACCGCCGCGCAAGATTAAAACCCGCGACTGGGCGAACAAGTACCGCTATCTTTCCAGCATAGAGGCCGCCCGACCGGGCAAATACGTTTTGGACGTAACACCGTATCTGGCATGGGAAAACAGCCCGCTTGATGCGCTGGACGACCCGTCCGTGCAAGTGGTTGTTTGCCAGAAATCGGCGCAAGTGGCGTGGACTTCGGGTGTGCTGGGTAACTTTTTGGGCAAATCCATCGATGCCGAACCCAGTCCGATATTGGTTCTGTTCCCGAAAGAGGGGGCGGCTAAAGAGTACATGGACGAAAAATTCGTTCCGATGGTCGAAGCGACGCCCGCCTTGCGCGAGAAAGTCGATACCCGTATCCGCGCACAAGGGCAGCGGCAGTTATTCAAAAAATTCCCCGGCGGTTTTCTGAAGCTGGTGGGCAGTAACAGCCCCGCCAGTGTGAAATCGTCGCCGGTGCCGATTGTGTGTGTGGAAGAGCCGGACGACTGTAACCTGAACCTGCGGGGTCAGGGCGACAGTATCAAGCTGGCGAAGGAGCGAACCAAAACCTACCGCCGCCCGAAAATCGTATTAGGCGGCACGCCGACTATTGCGGGCGTCTCGACAATCGCCGCCGAAATGGAGTTGTCGGATAAGCGTGTCGGCATGGTGCCGTGCCACGAATGCGGCGAAGCCCATGTGTTGAGCTTCGATTACCTTTCCTGCGACGAAGACCCGAACGGCAACCATCCCGTTTTCGGCAAAAAGCTGCCGGAAACGGCGCATTACACCTGTCCGAACTGCGGCGCGGTGTGGAACGACATGCAGAAAAACCGTAATGTGCGTCGCGGTTGGTGGCAGGCGACCGCGCCTTTTCACGGCACGGCAGGTTTTTACCTGAACGAGCTATACAGCCCGTTCCCCGGCAGTGTGTTTTCCGAACTGATGAAAAAATGGTTGACCGCGCAATACGAAGCGGACAACGGCGATATATCGCCGATGATTGCCTTCGTCAATTCGTCCATCGGAATCCCGTTCGAAATGACCAATGACGGCGTGAAGGAAGACGACCTGGCAGAACGCGGCGAAGACTACGCCGAAAACACCGTTCCGCGCGGCGGTCTGATTCTGACTATGGGCGTGGACGTGCAACATGACCGGCTGGCCGTCATCATCCGCGCATGGGGGCGCGGCGAGGAAAGCTGGCTGGTTTGGTGGGGCGAAATCCACGGCAACACGGTGGACGTCAAATCCGACGTGTGGCGCAAACTGGCCGAGATGATTTTTCAGACGGCCTACAAACACGAAACCGGCGCGGGAATGAAAATCGCGGCGGTATCGATAGACAGTTCGGACGGCAATACCTCCGACGCGGTGTATCACTTTGTGCGCGGCTGCCGCGGCGTGAAAGCGGTGAATGTGATGGCGGTCAAGGGCAGCACCAACCCCGATAAAGAGATTTTCAGTCGGGCGCGGGCGATTGACTTGAAGCACAAAAACACCAAGGCCGACAAATTCGGCGTGCAGGTGTACAGCGTCGGCGTATCGCGGGCGAAAGACTTGCTGATAGACGAGCACGCTCGAATCAATCTGGAAGGAAGCGGGGCAGGGCGGATGCACTTTTACAAAGATGTCCGCGCCGATTACTGCGGCCAGTTGTTGAGCGAAGTCAAAGTACCCAGCCGCATGAACAAGCACAAAAAGGTTTGGCAGAAGAAAGTCGGCGTACGAAACGAGGCGTTGGACTGCGAAGTCTATGCCCTGCATGCCGCCCGCTCGGTCGGCACGCATACCATGTCGGCGGCAAAATGGGCGTTATACGAAAACGCGCTGTTGCAGTCGGAATTGTTTGCCGAACCAAAACCCGTCGAAAAGGTGCAGGAAAAAACGAAGGCGGACAGCGGCAGCGGTTTTGCGGCAACCAGACGCCGTAAGGGCGGTAACTTTGTTACCAATTATTGATTCAGGCCGTCTGAATAGATGGCTGTCCAGCCGGTTAAGCGTCAACCGGACGTCAGAAAACGCTTTTCTGCTACATTTCAGATTAGGGCTTGATACGACGTTGCCCGAAGTTAGAGGGTGCGGCCAAGGTTTGCGGCCGCCTTTTAAGTGCAAACCAAGAAAAAGGCCGTCTGAACAGCAGATTTCAGACGGCCTTTATACGGCTATAACCATGAATGAAAAAGAACAGGTTCTATCACACATTCGGACGCATCCG
>CALDNV010000324.1:0-2325 GCA_937914605.1 uncultured Neisseria sp. | reverse complement strand
TGCTGTTATTTATAATCACTTGAAAACCTGCGGTTGTTTGTAATATAACTAAATTATTGTTTTTTATATTTTTTGACTTTGTGGGCAATGATGCAGATTGTCTTTGGCAGGGTTGGCGTAAGGAGTAAAAAATGCATGTTGTCGTTCTTCCATCGTGGTATCCGAAATCCGAAACGGATGTGGACGGGATTTTCTTCCGTTTGCAAGCTCAAGCTTTGCAGCGCAAAGGTTTGAAAGTAGGGGTCATTGCACCTTTGTTCCGTTCGTTGCGGACGGAATGGAAAAGTATTTTGACCGGACCTTATGGAATGCGGCATCACCGGCAGGGCGGTTTGAATACTTATGTTTACGACAGCATGTATTTTTTCCCGCATTGCCCAGTCGTCGATATCGACCGTATTCGTTGGGTAAGGGCGGGCATGAAGGCTTTTAAGCGGTATGTGGCGGAAAACGGCAAGCCTGATGTCCTCCATGCGCATACGATGAATTTCGGCGGCATTTTGGCGCATGAAATTTCTAAGAAATACGGTATTCCTTATGTGATTACCGAACACAGCAGCGCGATTGCCCGCAACCTGGTCCGTCCGAACCAATGGCCCAGTATGAAAGAATCCGCCCGACATTGTCAGGCGCGTTTTGCGGTCAGCAAGGATTTTTGTGCATTGCTGCGCGAGAAATACGGTTTGGACTGGGAATATCTGCCGAATATTTTGGGCGATAACTTTGCGCGTCCGTTTGAGCCTTTCGATAAGTCCCATCAGGATTTCACGTTTTGCTCCGTTTCCCACTTGCGCCATTTGAAAGGGCATGACTTATTGCTTCCCGCCTTTGCCAAGGCTTTGGAAAAGTATCCCTTCCTCAAGCTCAAAATCGGCGGCAATGGCGCGGAGGCGGAGAATCTGCGCCGCTTGGTTGATGAATTGGACATCGGTCATGCCGTCACCTTTTTGGGCGCGTTGAAGACGGATGAGGTCTTGGACTTGATGCGCCATAGCAATGCTTTTGTACTCGCCAGCCGTGTGGAAACGTTCGGTGTGGTGTTTATCGAGGCGCTGTCACAAGGCTTGCCGGTCATTGCGACAATGTGCGGCGGACCTCAGTCGATAGTTAATGAGGATAATGGTTATCTGATTCCGACTGAAAATATAGAGGCATTGAGCGAGGCGCTGATTCGGATGTATGAAGAACGCGAGAAATTTTCGGCGGAAAAATTGCGTGCGGACTGTTTGAACGAGTTTGGCGAAGATGCCGTGATTGGAAGGCTGATCCAAGCGTTTGAAAAAGTGACCGGCAAATCGGCGGAAGCGTGAATCAATCACGCTATGTGAGAGCAGAAGGCTTGCGACTAGGCTTAAAGTCTGGTGCAAGCCTTTATTGTTTGCGGATATGGGTTCTTTGTGATTAGAATTACCCGTTTTGATGATAAATTCAAATTTTGGGCAGGCAAAACAAGATTTATGCCGCTTTAAATACGCAAATATTAAGGAAATCCCAATGAAAATCAAACTTTCAGCCTTCGTCTTGTCACTTGCCGTTTGTACGCATGCACATGCGCTGACTACGCGTCCGGTCGAGCATACTTGCCCGATAGGCGGCGAAAAATTCACATCGGTTATGGTAATGTCGGGCTTTTCGATCGATATGAAGACTGATTTGGAGCCGGTAGGCATGGTTATGGCGCCTGCCCCCATTCCGGTTTGTCCGAGCAATAAGTTTGTTATGTTTAAGGACGACTTTACGCAACAAGAATTGGATAAGTATAAAAAAGTCATCCGAAGCGAGGCTTATCTCAAGCAGGTGGCTGAAAAGGCCTCAGCGCAAAGGTTGGCGGGGGTGATGTTGGAGTTGGCAGGCGAAAATCAAAACGCAGAACAAATGATGTCGATATTTTTGCATGCCAGCTGGCTGGGCGGTCATCAGCAAGATCTGGAGAAAGTCCTGCATTACGCCGATTTGACTTTGAAAGATGACAGTCTGCCGGCTGAAAAACGTGTGAATACCAAGCTTGTGCGCGGAGAAATGTTGCGCAAACTGAGCCGGTTTGATGAGGCGAAAAAGCAGTTTGAAGAATTGACAAATGAGCCGACGGTTAAAGCTTCCGAGTATTTGCAAAAACTGACGGAGCTGGAGTTGGAACTGACGGCGGAAAAAGACACCTATTCGCATCCGGTAAGGCAAACCTTGAGTTTGCGCGGCAAAATAAAAGACAAATAACCGCCGTCTTAAGATTGGGGTGCGTTGCTTTGCGTTGAATGTATAGTGGATTAACCTTAAACCAGTACAGCGTTGCCTCGCCTTAGCTCAAAGAGAACGATTCTCTAAGGT
>CALDNV010000323.1:0-1184 GCA_937914605.1 uncultured Neisseria sp. | reverse complement strand
ACCCAAGCCATGCGCCAACCAGGTTCTACCTTTAAGCCTTTCGTATACTCTGCGGCACTCGCCAAAGGCATGACAGCATCCACCATGATTAATGACGCACCACTCTCCCTGCCGGGTAAAGGTGCCAATGGTTCTGCTTGGAATCCTAAAAACTCAGACGGCCGTTATGCAGGCTATATCACCCTGCGCCAAGCATTGACCGCCTCTAAAAACATGGTTTCCATCCGAATCTTGATGTCCATCGGTATCGGATACGCGCAACAATACATCCAACGTTTCGGCTTCAAACCGTCCGAAATCCCTGCCAGCCTGTCTATGGCGCTTGGTACCGGTGAAACAACACCATTGCGTGTCGCTGAAGCATATAGCGTCTTTGCCAATGGCGGTTACAAAATTTCCGCATACGTCATCGACAAGATTTATGACAGCGAAGGTCGTCTGAAAGCACAAATGCAACCTCTTGTTGCAGGCGAAAACGCTCCTCAAGCCATCGACCCGCGTAACGCATACATCATGTACAAAATCATGCAAGACGTTGTCCGTGTCGGTACTGCGCGAGGTGCCTCCGCACTTGGCCGTTCCGATATCGCCGGTAAAACCGGTACGACGAACGACAATAAAGATGCATGGTTCGTCGGCTTCAACCCAAGTATTGTCACTGCCGTATACATCGGCTTCGACAAACCGCGCAGCATGGGCCGCGCAGGTTACGGCGGCACGATTGCCGTTCCAGTCTGGGTCGATTACATGCGCTTCGCTCTCAAAGGCGTAGAAAATAAAGGCATGAAAGCACCGGCAGGTATCGTGAACAGCGGCGGCGAATACTATATGAAAGAACGTATGACCACCAGCTCCGATATCACTCTGGACAATAGCGGTACCGTTCCACGCCCTGCACAACAACCTTCCCGACAACAACGCCCGGCCAATGCCAACACTGCCGCAACGCCTGATAGCGATCGGGATGGCGGAGACCGCGGTCGCGGTGATTTGCAAGAAACGCCGGTACAGCCAAGCAATGTTAACAATCGACAATTAGACTCGCTGTTCTAATTACACCGGTCAAAAGGTCGTCTGAAACCCGAATCAGGAATTTCAGACGACCTTTTTATATATGGCAGTACAATCTCAATTCATTGCCATGTGAACAAGATAGAAAAATTCACTTTAAACCGATACTGCAT
>CALDNV010000322.1:0-2963 GCA_937914605.1 uncultured Neisseria sp. | reverse complement strand
AGAGCGCCTGAATAGGCTTTTATGAGTGTCCAAGATTTGGGGGCCAGTTCAAACCTGATTGTCCGGTTTTCAGACGACCTTTAAGCGGAACTGAAATTCAAATTTTACGGCTGACGGCGCAGGCGCATGGTTTTGCCGTTTTGCTCCAAAATCAAATCATTGCCGTCGAAACGATAGTTCCACACGCTTTTCATGTTCAAGAAAGCCTCTTCCAGCTTCATGTCTTCACACAGCATCATCGTCGTGGCAATCGGACCAAAATCAATTTTGCCCGCTCCGGCTTCCTGCGCTTGAAGCGTCAAATGATTGCAACCCATCTTGCCATGCGCCTTGGGCATTTTGCTCAAATCCAAAAAAGCCGTTCTGCCCGCCAAATCTTTTTCGGTGAATTTGTCGAAAGAAACCACAAACCATTTCGCTGCCAAAGCCGGCGTTGACGCTTGACGCGGTTCGGATGGTTTTTCAGACGACGTGACAGGTTGGGACGGCTGCGGTTTTTCAGCAGGCGAAGTACAGGCGGTCAGAATAATTGCGGTCATAAGGGTGGGGATCAGGGTTTTCATGATTTTGCCTTTCTAACGTGAGGTCAGCTAAAAGGTCGTCTGAAACCGCTTCAGCGAAACCCGCTACGCACTTTTCAGACGACCTCTTTATCTTACAACGTCGAATCCAAAGCCTTGGAAATATCGTTCCAAATATCGTCCGCGTCTTCAATGCCGATGGAGAAGCGCAGCAGGCCGACTTTAATGCCCATCTCCATTTTCACATCATGCGGCACGCCGCTGTGGGACTGGGAATAGCAATGGTTGACCAAACTTTCGACGCCGCCGAGGCTGGACGCCATTTTGACCAGTTTCATGTTTTTAATCACGCTGTTTGCCGCTTCGCGCGTGTCGTTTTTGAGGTAAACCGTTACCACGCCGCCTATGCCTTTGGGCATTTGGATTTTCGCCAGTTCGTAATGTTCGTGAGACGGCAGGCCGGGGTAGAACACTTTTTCCACGGCGGGATGGGCTTCAAGACGGCGGGCGATGTCGAGCGCGTTTTTGCAGTGTGCTTCCATGCGCAAGGCGAGCGTTTTGATGCCGCGCAACACCAGCCAGCAATCCATCGGGCCGGCAATCGCGCCGGTATGCACCATCATGTCGTGCAACGGTTTTGCCAGTTCTTTGGTTTTGACAGCAACGATGCCCATCAATACGTCGGAGTGTCCGCAAAGGTATTTGGTGGCGGAGTGGAACACGATGTCGCAGCCCATTTCCAGCGGCTGTTGCAGATACGGCGTGGCGAAGGTGTTGTCGATGCCGACCAACGCGCCGGCTGCGTGGGCTTTGGCGGCAAGCGCTTTGATGTCCACTAGCCGCAAAAGCGGATTGGACGGGGTTTCCAGCCAAACCAGTTTCACCTTGTGCGCGGCAAGCAGTTCGTCCAAGCGGTTGGGGTTGCCCAAATCGGCAAAGACAACGTTCACGCCCCACTCTTTATATACGTCAACCAGCAAGTCATACGCGCCGCCGTAAATGTCGGCGACAGCGACGATGGTATCGCCCGGACGCAGGAATGTACGCCACACGGCATCAATGCCCGCCATACCGCTGGAAAAGGCAAAACCCGCCGCCCCGCATTCCAAATCGGCAACCGTGTCTTCCAAAACCTGACGGGTCGGATTGCTCAGGCGCGAATAGCGGTAGGGAATCTGCTCGCCGATTTCGTGCAGCGCGAACATACTGTTCTGATAAATCGGCGGCATCAGCGCGCGGTTGTGTTCGTCGCAATCGTAGCTGGAATGGATGGCTTTGGTGGCGAATTTCATCTCGGTTCAACCTTATTAAAGATATGAATAATTCAGGATTCTATCACTATCCGAAAAATAGAAACAATCAATGCGGACACGGTTTGCAAGTGATATAATCTCGCATTTGCAAAACGGACGGCATGAATCCGTTTCCAAACGACACACACCCCAACAATCCGACAATTAAGGACAAACAACGCATGAACGCCATTGCAGACGTGCAATCCAGCCGCGATTTACGCAATCTGCCGATTAACCAGGTCGGTATCAAAGACCTCCGCTTCCCGATTACTTTAAATACCGCCGAAGGCAGCCAATCCACCGTCGCCCGCCTGACCATGACGGTTTTCCTGCCCGCCGACCAAAAAGGCACGCATATGTCGCGCTTCGTGGCGTTGATGGAACAGCAAACCGAGGCTTTGGATTTCGACAGGCTGCACAAACTGACTGCCGAAATGGTTGCCCTTTTAAACTCTCATTCCGGCAAAATCAGCGTTTCCTTCCCCTTCTTCCGCAAAAAATCCGCCCCTGTTTCCGGCATCCAATCCCTGCTGGACTACGACGTTACCCTAACGGGCGAAATCAAGAACGGCGCATACAGCCACAATTTGAAAATCATGGTGCCCGTAACCTCTTTGTGTCCGTGTTCCAAAGAAATTTCCCAATACGGCGCGCACAACCAACGTTCACACGTTACCGTCAGCCTGACCGCCAACGCCGAAGTTGATATCGAGGAAATCATCGACTGCGTCGAAGCGCAGGCAAGCTGCCAGCTTTACGGCCTGCTCAAACGCCCCGATGAAAAATACGTGACCGAAAAAGCCTATGAAAACCCGAAATTCGTGGAAGACATGGTGCGCGACGTAGCCACCGCGCTGATTGCTGACGGACGCATCGAAAGCTTCATCGTCGAAAGCGAAAACTTCGAATCGATACACAACCACTCGGCTTACGCCTATATTGCTTATCCTTAAACAAGCAAAAAATCGAAAAGGTCGTCTGAAAACCGGAAAATCAGTTTTCAGACGACCTTTCCCGTTCCAATCGACTATGAAAAAGAGACAATCCGACGGGCATCATCTATCAAGCAGTCCGATAATCCCCCCTCGCAACGATATAGTGGATTAACTTTAAATCAGGACAAGGCGACGAAGCCGCAGACAGTACA
>CALDNV010000321.1:0-6256 GCA_937914605.1 uncultured Neisseria sp. | reverse complement strand
GCTCGTAGGCTTCGTAAAGCTGCCCCAAGCCTTTGAGCCGCACCTCGTTCACGGTAATCTGAAATTCGCCCCGCGCCTCGTAAATACTGATTTTGCCCGCCACTTCGATATGGTCGCCTTCTTTCAAAGGTTTCGCCAAACGCGCCGCCGCCCCCTTGAACATGGCGCAACGCACCTGCGCACGGCTGTCTTTGAGCGAGAAATAATAATGTCCGCTGGCGGCACGGGTCAGGTTGGACACTTCGCCCGCAATCCACAAGCCGGCAAGATGGTCTTCCAGCAAGGCTTTGGCGAGGGCGTTGAGTTCGGATACGGAAATGGAGGAGGGTGCGAAGAGTTCGGACATCGGGAGGGCAGGAAGAAAGGGGAAAGGTTGGATTATAAGGGGTTTCAGACGAGGTTTGTATGGGAAAGGTCGTCTGAAAACCTCAAATCCGAGTTTTCAGACGACCTCTTTTATACGCATTTCAAATTAAGCCAAATTTTCCAGCATCCATTTGACGTAGCGCCCGACGCCTGCTTTGACATCCAAAAATTCTTCCTTGTATCCGGCTTCGCGCAGTTTGGTGATGTCGGCTTGGGTGAAGCTTTGGTATTTGCCTTTGAGCGCGTCGGGGAAGGGGATATAGCGGATAAGTTCTTCTTCTATCAGCTCTTTTAAGCTCAGTTCAGGTTTGCCTTCGGCGGCGCGGCAGGCGTTGACGGTGGCAGCGGCGAGTTCGTTGAACTGTTGGCTGCGGCCGGTGCCGAGGTTGTAGATGCCGGAGAGATTGGGGTGATCGAAGAAGTAGAGGTTGACTTTGGCGACGTCTTCGACGCTGACGAAGTCGCGGGTTTGTTCGCCGTTGCCGTAGCCGTCGTTGGCTCCGAACAGGTTGACGTAACCGTGTTCGCGGTATTGGTTGAAATGGTGGAAGGAGACGGATGCCATGCGGCCTTTGTGTTGTTCGTGTTGTCCGTAGACGTTGAAGTAGCGGAAGCCGACGACTTGGGCGGTCAGGCCTTCTTTCATGCGGCGGCGCAATACTTGGTCGAACAGGAATTTGGAGTAGCCGTACACATTGAGCGGTTTTTCAAGTTCGCGCTCTTCGCGGAAGATTTCGCCTTTGCCGTACACGGCGGCGCTGGAGGCGTAGAGGAAGGGGATGCGTTCGTCCTGACACCAGTCCAAAAGGTCGAGCGTGTACTGGTAGTTGTTGTCCATCATGTAGAGGCCGTCGTGGTTCATGGTGTCGGAACATGCGCCTTGGTGGAAGACGGCTTCGATGTTTTCGTAAGGCAGAAGATGGCCGCGCACTTGGCGGATGAATTCGTGTTTGTCGAGGTAGTGGGCGATTTCGCACTCGGCAAGGTTTTTGAATTTTTCGCCACGGGTCAGGTTGTCGACAGCGACGATGTCGGTTATGCCGCGTTGATTGAGGGCTTTGACGATGTTGCTGCCGATAAAGCCGGCCGCGCCTGTTACGATGATGGTCATATTGGGTTTCCTTTGATTTTTGGTTTTGGCGAAACTCGTTGCACTCGTTTCAGACGGCCTTGGAAAGATGGGGTCGTCTGAAAAAGAAATTACTGCTCTTCCAATGCTTTGTTCAACTCTGCAAACGAGCAAACCGCTGTACCGAGTTTGGCGACGACGACGCCGGCGGCGGTATTGGCGAGGTGCATGGCTTCGGGCATGGTGTAGCCTGCCGCCAGCCCCAAGCCTACTCCGGCAATGACGGTGTCGCCTGCGCCGGATACGTCGTAAACTTCTTGGGCGCGGGTAGGCTGGTAAATGGGTTCGCCTTCGCTGAACAGGGTCATGCCCTCTTCGCTTCGGGTCAGTAAAACGGCAGTCAGGTCGAGGTGGCGGCGCAGGTTTTGCGCTTTTTCGGTCAGCTCGCTTTCGTTTTTCCAACTGCCGACCACTTCTTTCAATTCAGCGCGGTTGGGTGTAATCAGCGTGGCGCCGGCGTATTTTTCGTAATCGTCGCCTTTGGGGTCGATTAATACGGTTTTACCTGCGTGTTTTGCCCAATCTATCATATCGGAGATGTGCGACAGGCCGCCTTTGCCGTAGTCTGAAAAAATGATTGCGTCGTATTCGGGCAATACTTCGCGGTATTTCTGCTTGATTTGCTCCAACACTTCGCGGTTGGGATGCTCTTCAAAATCAAGGCGGATAAGCTGCTGGTTGCGGGCGACGACACGCAGTTTGACGGTAGTGGCGATTTGTTTGTCGCGCATCAGATAGGAGGCGACGCCGTCTTGCGCCATCAGCGCATCGAGCGCGTTGGCGGCTTCGTCGTCGCCGGTTACCGACAACAGCCCAGCTTTGCCGCCCAACGAAGCGATGTTGCGCGCAACGTTCGCCGCTCCGCCCGCGCGTTGGTCGATTCGTCCGATTTTCGCCACCGGCACGGGGGCTTCGGGCGAAATACGGGACACGTCGCCAAACCAATAGCGGTCGAGCATCACGTCGCCGACAACTAAGACTTTGGCTTGTGCGAAGCGGGATTTGAGGGTTTCTTGTTGGAACTTGGTAACCATACTGGCTCCGTTGTTAAAATTTTCTGCAAAACTGCGTATTCGGATTATCCGTCCGAAAGTCTGAAAATGTCCTGAGGTTCATACACCTGCACTGAATGTTCAGACGACCTCAAAGCTGCCTTCAACATGGCTTGCGCCAATGCTTCAACGGCAAGCGGGCGTTGGTTTTTCAGCAGGCCGATGCGGTTGAGTCCGTACAAAATCCGTTTGGCGATTTTTTCGCCCAAGCGGTCGCTATTCGGACGAATCAGCAATGGCGGACGGAAAATGATAAGGCGCGGAAAGTTCAAAGCAATTAATGCCTGCTCCAATTCGCCTTTCATCCTTTGATAAAACAGGCGTGAAGCGGCATTAGCGCCGGAAGCAGAAACCAAAACCAAGGTATTCACGCCGTTTTCTCGTGCGGCTTTGGCAAACTCAAGATTCGCTTTGTAATCGACAGCCCATTGCGCCTCTTTGCTGCCTGCCGCTTTCAAAGTCGTGCCCAAGCAGGCAAACAACACATCTCCCTGCACTTCATCACGCCATGTTTCAATCCGGGCAAAATCAATCTGATGAGCGTACAGCTTGGGATGGGAAAAATCGGGATTTCTGCGTCCGAAGCAATCTATATGCTCGATTTCCGAATGTGCTGTCAGCAAGGGCAACAGGGATTTGCCTGTTGCGCCGGTTGCCCCGATGACGATGGCTCTCATATTTCAGACGACCTTAAGCGTTCGCCACGCGGTTCACTTCGCGCAATACGGCTACCGGATCGGCGGCTTGGGTAACGGGGCGGCCCATCACCAGATAAGTCGAACCTGCCGCCAATGCTTCGGCGGGCGTCATGATGCGGCGTTGGTCGTCGTTGTTGCCGGCAACGTCCAAACGGATGCCGGGCGTGACCAAGACAAAATCCTGCCCCAATTCGCGGCGCAGCGGCGCGGCTTCTTGGGCGGAGCAGACCACGCCGTCCAAGCCCGAACTTTGCGCCAGTTTCGCCAAACGGATGACTTGTTCTTCAGGGGCGATGTTCAAACCGATTTCCGCCAAATCGCTTTGTTCCATACTGGTCAACACGGTTACGCCGATTAAGAGCGGCTTCGTGCCGTATCCGGCAACGGCTTCGGCGGCGGCTTCCATCATGCGGCGGCCGCCCGATGCGTGCATATCGACCATCCACACGCCCATGTCGGCGGCGACTTTGCAGGCTTGCGCGACGGTGTGGGGAATGTCGTGGTACTTCAAATCGAGAAAGAGTTTGAAACCCTGATGGATCAGGCTTTCCGCCAAACTGCGTCCTGTCGCGGTAAACAGCTCTTTGCCGATTTTGATTTGGCACAACGTCGGATCAAGGTTGCGGACGAATCCGAGCGTGTCTTTTTCGTTGGCAAAATCAAGGGCAACGATGACGGGGGTGCGTTGTTGCGGAGTTTGGAAGTCGGTGATTAAAGGATTCATGGTGTTTTCGTTTCGGGTTTTCAGACGACCTTTATCGTCTTTTTCGCAGTAACAACGTAAATTCAAACCGTAGGTCTGGCATTGATGTCTAACCTACGCGGACTCAAGCCCCCGACAAACTGTTTCGGATGAATTTGAACCGGCACATCAGCCGTCATTCCCGCTCAGGCGGGAATCCATTGATAAAACTCAGTTCATCAGATTTAAACAGCGATTGCCCAAATTCAGAAATGGATTCCCGCCTGCGCGGGAATGACGCCGAATGATTATTTTTCGGTTGCAACACGCTGTTTATCAAAAACAGGTCGTCTGAAACCTGACTTTCTGTTTTGTTTTCAGACGACCTTTTCGATTTATTTTCCCAATGCGCCCAATACTTCGGCTTTCACGGCTTCTACCGGCTGAGTGCCGTCAACTTTGATGTATTTCGGCGCGTGTTCGCCTTCCAGTTTGCTGTAAAAATCAACCAGCACTTCGGTTTGCTCGTGGTACACGGCAAGGCGTTTTGTGACGGTTTCTTCTTTGTCGTCGTCGCGCTGAATCAAATCTTCGCCGGTTACGTCGTCTTTGCCTTCGACTTTGGGTGGATTGTAGGTAACGTGGTAGGTGCGGCCGGAAGCCAAGTGGACGCGGCGGCCGCTCATGCGGTCGACAATCACGCTGTCGGGTACGTCGATTTCAACGACAGCATCCAAATCCACGCCCGCTTCAACCATCGCTTCGGCTTGTGCCAGCGTGCGCGGGAAGCCGTCGAACAGGAAACCGTTTTTGCAGTCGTCTTGTGCAATGCGCTCTTTCACCATGCCGATGATGATGTCGTCGCGCACCAAGCCGCCTTCGTCAATGATTTTTTTCGCTTCCAAACCCAGCGGCGTGCCTGCTTTAATCGCAGCGCGGAGCATGTCGCCGGTAGAAATTTGCGGAATGCCGAACGCAGCGGTGATGAATTGTGCCTGAGTGCCTTTGCCCGCGCCCGGCGCGCCTAACAATAATACTTTCATGGGTGTTCCTTCTTGTTAAGTAGTATGGATTTGAAACGTGATTCAAATGATTTTACACGGCTTGCGTTTATCGTTCAAAACTTCAGACGGCCTGTTCCGCGCCGAAATGTTTCCATGCGTCATCGCGCATTTCGGCAAACCATGTGTCTTCGGGAAACCGCTCCAACGCGTCTTTCAAAGTGGACAGCAGGTTTTGCGATAAAGTCTTCGCCAAATACTCTTCCTCATTGGCTTCCGCCGCCTTGTCCGCCTGCTGCGCCAAACCGAGCGCGCGCGTCTGATGCCCGTGTGCCAAATAGTTGAGCGCAATCACCTTTTGTGCCCAAAGCTGCGGAATCTCGGGGCTGTCTTGCAGCAAAACCGACAAAATCGACACGGCAACCGTCAGCCTGCCGCCGTTCAAGCGCAAATCCAGCGAACGGTTGGGCGGCAGCGTACTGAGCGTTTCCGCTATACGGAACCAAAACTCGCCGCTGGCTTCGTCCGGCGCGGCAGCTTTCAACATTTCATAGTTAAACTCTTGGTCGTCGTTTTGAACCAGCAGGGCAACATCGGCAAGCAGTTTTTGCTCCTCGCGGCTCAAATGGCGTAAATCGGTCATAAAGGGCTTTCTGTCGGTGTTTGGGTAGAACGGATTATCGGGTTTGGTGTTCAATTTATTCTGATTCACCGTCGATTTCTTTTTTCAAATCAACGATTTTTTGTTCTAGATTCTGTATCTTATCTTTTGTTTTATCTATTTCTTTTAATAGTCGTAATTGTTTTTTTATTTCATATTGTTTTATTCTATCTGGTTTTGATGAATATTTATCTTTATAGCAATAAAATTTTGGTATTTTTCGTGGAGAATCATATTTATTACTTTCTTTTAGAACTTTATAAATAAAGCTTGCAATTTTTAAGATATGCTTTCTAGCGTTCTCCTGTTCTTGCTTAAAATCATATGCTTCAGCATCGTTATATGGTTTTGTATCAGGAAAAAAACCACAACCACGGCCAAAAGTGATTGCCTCAATATTTATTGGAAAGAAGAAATCAGTTTTATTCTTTGTATATTGATTCATCTCCCCGTATTTTGAAAAAATTGCCCTATACTCTTGCTCATATTCCCACACCTTACTTTTTCTCCGCATTATATTTTCCAAACCACTTTTAAGCACTTCTTTTAATTCTTCATCACTATTAAAACAATGTTTTAAATCGTACTGTACTTCTTTAACATATTTCTTAAATTTTTCATCAATAGTAAAGTCAATTCTTATACCTTTTGAGCTATTAGCATAATG
>CALDNV010000320.1:0-6287 GCA_937914605.1 uncultured Neisseria sp. | reverse complement strand
GGTCGTATTCGTATTCCGATACCAATCCGGCCGCATCCGTGTGCGACACCATCAGATTGTTTTTATAGCCGAAGCTGCGTTTGACGTTGCCGTCGCGTCCGATGACGCGGAGCAGGTCGCCGCTGCCGTTGTATTCGTAGCGGACCAGCGGACTGCCGACCCGGACCGCCTCGCCGAAGACGGGCAAACCCTCCGACAGCGACACCGACAACAGCCGCATTTTAGGCGACTGCTCATCCGCCACATTGCCGAAGTTCAGCGAGAACACCCGCCCGTTACCGTCGATAACATATTGCGGCAGACCGGTCAGCGGATGATAGACGAAACGCTGATGGTTGCCGTTGGCGTCTTCCACCGCCACCAGCGGGAAGAGGGTGGAATCTTCGTCCGAGCCGTCTTCCGCCACCACCAAAGGCGCAAAACGCAGCGCTATCGAACCGTCCAGCGACGCGATGACATAATGCCCGTCCGGATTTTTACTGAACCAAATCTGTTCGCTCTCGAACAATACCGGTTCCTCATCGTCTTCATCGACTTCCGGTAGCGGGAACAGACGGCCCTGATCGTCGATATAGGCCAATCCCGCCGCATCGCGGATAATGCGTTGGCAACCCGGCACGCTCCAGCCCTCGCCGAGCCAACCGGTACCGTCTTGGTCGGAATAATAGCTGCGGCTCCAAACCAGCGGCAGGATGCCTTCAAAAGCAAAGTCGGTTTCACCCTCCAAAAACTTCAGCCCGTGTATCGGATTGACCGGGCGGCCGGCAGCGGTCGGTAGAAATTAGATTGTTAAAGAGCATAGTAGGCCGTCTGAAAGGATTTGTGTTTCAGACGGCCTTTTGGTTTGGTTGGGGCTCGCACCAATCTATACTTGCTGTTTTAGATAGTAATTATTGAAGAACAATCATAATTATGATTAATTAATGTTAAATCATTTCTGCCATAATGCGCTATGGGCAATTCATTTAGCTTGGTGGGGTTTTTAGGAAATGCTATTAGTTTATACACTAAACTATCAAAATCTATATCATAACTAAAAATCCCTTTTTTTGCGTAACCTGCAAAGGATTCTAAATATTCTTCTTTCTCTTTTAAGCTATCAAATATTGGTAAATTATTCTCACAAAATACAGGTTCCGTAATATCAGGTAGATTATTAAAAAAGTTAAATTGCTGTTCCCATAATGACTTAGATGTCTTTAATTTGCTTGGTAATTTATCAGTGCCTCCAGTTGCAAAATGAGCAATAAAATTTTTATCATTAATTGCGAACCAATCTAAATCGTGAGACTCGATAAATAATTCTGACATAATCATTGATTTAATCCTTTTTGATCATACTAATTAATAGTTAATAGTGTTTAATTTGTTACACCAAATATATTGACGCAGTTATCACAATATGGTCTTGCTTGGCCAGTTCTAGGGCGCTTAGCTTTAGTAAATTTAATGTCTTTTAATTTTAAATCAGGATTATCTAAAAGTAGCTTATTAGCAGCTCTAAATTCTGCACATCTACCTATAGTATTACCACACTCAGTTTTTGCTCCTACCCCACCATGTCTATTTGCAAGCTCTTGTAATTCTGGCGCAATTTTACCTGGTATATCTCCGTTAGATGCGACTTCAATGAGGCCTGTCGCTGTATAGGCAGCCACCATAATAGAAGGGGCATTACGCTTTCCTTTATGAGGAGCCATAGTTTCATTTAATTTTTTTTCAGCCTCTTTAACACATAATCCTAGTATATCAATCCATTTAGTAGTATTACTAGAATAAGAATAGAAATTTTTTCCACCTTCTAACCCAATCGGATCCTGATTCACAAACCGACCCGCATCCGGCTCGTAATACCTGAAGAAATTGTAATGCAGCCCCGTTTCACGGTCGGCGTACTGGTTTTGCAGGCGGAACGGTTGGTAAGCACTATCCGTTACCTTGGTTTCCTCTTTCAGACGACCCCAGCCGGTGTAGTTGCCGAACCACAAGAGCTTGCCGTCCTTATCGGTCATCTCGCGCGGGATGCCGATTTGGTCGCAGTGGAAGTAGCGGGTTTGTTGTCGGTTTTCGCCTTCTGCGTTTGTCCAGTCGCGGACTTGCGCCAGTGGTTCGTAGGAATCCGGGTCAGTGTAAATATAGGTATATCTGCCGTCTGAATTTTGCTCCTGTAACAGATGGCTGCCGTCCCAAACGAAGCGGGTTTAGTTTTCGAGGTCGTTCCCGCTTAAATCATGCGAGAATGACGTTTCTGAAACTTCTTCATTTTTCAGACGACCTTTGCCTATCCTTCTGCCCAAGGCGTCGTAGATGTACGCCCAAGTCTCTTTGCTGCCGTCTTTTTTGAAGATTTCCGCTTTAACCAGTTGGTCGTACAGGTCGTAGAAATAGTTCTGCACTTCGCCGTCGGCCAGTTCACGGTGGATCAGGTTGCCGAGGTTGTCGTAGTAGTAACTTGTGCCGTTATAGGTTTTCAGGCGGTTGTCGGGGACGGCATTGAGGCCGTCTGAAAGGATATTGTGCGCAGGGTCGAAGGCGAACAGTTCGTTACCGGCTTTGGTAATCCTGCCCAGTTTGTCGTACTCGAACCGGGTTGTGCCCGTCCGTTGGTCGGTGCTGTGGGTCAGGTTGCCGGTGCGGTCGTAGCCGTAGCTGCGTTTGACGGCGGTTTGGCCATAGCCCGCCGCTACTTTGGTTTTGCCTTTGCCGCCTTCCGTCAGGTCGTTGAGGGTGGCGATTTGCCGTTTCAGACGGCCTAGGGGATCGAGTTCGTAGCGGCTGGCGAGCTTACCCTGTGTGCGGAAGATTTCACGGTGCAGCTGATCGCGTTCGATGTCGGTGATGACTTCGTCGTCGAGGCTGATTTGGTTGTTTTCATTGTAGTTGAAGCAAATGAGGAGGGCGTAGGGAAAAGGTCGTCTGAAAATTGATTTCAGATGACCTTGATGTTTGGTGGAACTCGACCTAACCTACGACTACTGTCCGTTGAGTTTGAACTACTATCTATGTTTGTTAAGATGGATTTATTGTCCTTGGCCAAGAATTTCTTCTCCAATTATTGAATCTAACTCTATCCATGCATCTTCAAGTTGATTAACAATAGAAGATTCATTTTTATTTGGATCATCTTTTAAATTGAGATACCAGATATGTGTTAATTTTGGTATTTCATATAAATTTGACGCTAGTCTTTTTTCAATAAGATTATGATTATAAGTATAATGCTTAATTTCATTCAAAATTTTTAATAATTCTTGATAGTCCTTTACGTTGAATTCAAGGTTCATTCTAACCTTATCAATAAAACTATTATTTTCAAGTTTTTCTACTAATTCTTTCATGGTAAACATCTTCTAAGTATACAAAAAAAGTATTGCTTCTGCTAGAATTGCGCCTTTAATGAGAACTTCTTGATCACGAACTGCAAAATTTCTTAGTTGCGCCATCAGTTTGGCGGCGAGGGAGGCATCATCGCCGAGTTCGCGCTGCTCGACCAGCTCGTTGCCGGCGTTGTAACGGTAGCCGGTCAGCTTATGATTGAAACCGCTTTCGGCAATCAGGCGGTCGAGGACGTCATAGGCAAAAGCGGTAACGTGCACCGTTTTCATTGGTAAGGCCGATCAGGCAGCGGGCTTTGTCGTAATGGTAGCCGAAGGTATGGCCCAAGGCATTGGTGCGTCGGGTCGGCAGACCGTCTTGGCCGTATTCGTAGGCGGTTTTGGCTTAGATTGTTATGAAAGAAATATTTCAGACGACCTCGAAAAAAGGATTGAGGTCGTCTGAAAAGCAGAAACCGCGACACCCTACGTCGGGATTGGAGATTTCATGCGGGCTGCGGCTTGCTGTTGGGGCTCGACCCAACCTATAGCTACTGTTGGATACGGTTTTCAGCCGGCCTTTCAGATTTGTTGTGTCCCGGTCTAGTTACACTTGCTTGCTAATGAAATTATAAAATTTATTACATAATTCAAGATTATTTTTTATTTCATATAAAATACATAATAAATAGCAAATATCACTATCTTGTTGATCCTCAGGAGGTGTATTTTGTAAAAAATTATAATCAAGAAAAATAGACATAAAAGTGTGTATTTCTTTTTCTTTATTATCTAAAATACCTGACAAACGAATTTTTTTACCTAACTGACAATAATACTTTTCCAATTCAGCCTTGCTAATTTTATTTTCCAAAAAGGCTATACATTTTTTAAGTATATTATCCAATTCATTACTATATTTACTTAAAGGAATAATATTTTCCTCAGCAAATTTTATGCAATTTAAAATAAATACATTATAATTTTCTAAAATATCAGAATCATATATATCATCCTCTAGTTTAATAATTCTTTCATAGTCTTTTGCATTATCTTTTTCGCTCATATCTGATTTCCTTATAGAAATTTATAAAGTCTACTTAATTAATTTGACAACCCTTTTAAGAAATTTAATACAGGCTCGCAATTACCTTTACATGGAGGAATAAGCTTATCAGGTTCGCTAATTGCTGTTATCATAAATGCGGATGATTCACAATTATTATCTTGGTAGAATTTTCTTAACCCTTCAATATCTTCAATTTTTTCTCTTCGCATTATTTCACTCAATGCTTCTACTTCTGCACATCGTCCTCTGGTCAGCTCATTGGCGGGTTGAGAACCAGTACCAGCTTTTTCGTCGTATAGTTTGTAATTTTTTCATTTATTACTTGCTCTCGCCCAGCCCTCGCCGCAGCTCGTGGACTTAACCCTTCGTATGAAACAGCGTTACCATTTTTAACACAGGTAATAGTAGCCTTTACTCCTCTACTTTTTAAACCGTATACGTCTAACCATTTATAGATATTAGAGCAAGCGTATAAAGATTGTCTCCTCCCCATAACCCAATCAGGTCTTGACTCATAAACCGCCCGACGTTTGGCTCATAATACCTGAAGAAGTTGTGATGCAGCCCCGTCTCACGGTCGGCGTACTGGTTCTGTAAGCGGAAGGGCTGGTAAGCGCTATCCGTTACCGTGGTTTCCTCTTTCAGACGGCCCCAGCCGGTATAGTTGCCGAACCATAAGAGGTTGCCGTCCTTATCGGTCATTTCGCGCGGGATGCCGATGTGGTCGCAGTGGAAATATCAGGTTTCCTGATAGGTTTCGCCTTCTTCGTTGGTCCAGTTATGTACCTGTGCCAACGGTTCGTAGCCGTCGGGCTCGGTGTAGATATAGGTATACCTGCCGTCTGAGTGGATTTCCTGCAAGAGGTGGCTGCCCCGTCTTTTTGAAGATTTTGGCTTTAACCAGTTGGTCGTGCAGGTCGTAGAAATAGTTCTGCACTTCGCCGTCGGCCAGCTCGCGGTGGATCAGGTTGCCGAGGTCGTCGTAGTAATAGGTCGTGCCGTTGTAGGTTTTCAGGCGGTTGTCGGTGACGGCATTGAGATCGTCTGAGAAGCAGAAACAGCATGATTACCGCACCCACGCTACGTCGGGATTGGAGGTTTCATGCGGGCTACGGCTTGTTACGATTAATGAGAAGATGCTCATGAGAATATATACATTTGATTCCTTGTTTTATAGTGGCAATTAAACCACTAATTTTTTTATTAGATTTAGTAAATAATGGATTTTCCCAATCATAATTTTTAATTACATAAACTTTGAATTTTCCATTTTTACCGGTAGTGGAATACCATCCAACATCTAAAATATATTTTTCATTAAAGAACTGTACTTGTAATAAATCTTCCTCAAATTCAAGTTTGTAGATTAATTCATTAGTGTTATTAAATAGCCAAAATAAATTTTCATAAGTAATAATGCCATCTTTAAAATCAATGTCATGTTCCATTCCAATTTGCCCCTAATCTCATTAAGTGTTCTTCTTTTTGTAATTGGATGTCCATGTATTACCCCTCCCCCTGAGAACATTCAGCTCGTATGTATGGTGTATCTACGCCGTCTGATGCACCAATAATTTTTCCAGCATCATATACTCTAACTCTATTTGGCCTCGTAGTGGTATTGGTGTGCTGCCCCAGCGCATCGGTGTGGCTGAGCAGACGGCCCAAACCGTCGCGTTCCATCAGGTTGGTGTTGCCGTCAGCAAACACCCGTTTGGTCAACTCGTTGTTGTCGTCGTAATGATATTGCTCGTCCGCCACATTGCCGAAGTTCAGCGAGAACACCCGACCGTTGCCGTCGATGACGTATTGCGGCAGATCGGTCAGCGGATGATAGACGAAACGCTGGTGGTTGCCGTTGGCGTCTTCCACCGCCACCAGCGGGAAGAGGGTGGAATCTTCGT
>CALDNV010000319.1:0-6700 GCA_937914605.1 uncultured Neisseria sp. | reverse complement strand
TACTGTCTGCGGCTTCGTCGCCTTGTCCTGATTTAAATTTAATCCACTATATAAAACAGCCGCGTCGTCTGGGAAACGCCCAAGCATCATTATGAATTTACAGGGAAGTCCACTATAATGACGGCTTTTGATTTTCAGACGACCTTACGTCTGCATCCGCAATCCCAAACCAAAAGGAAACCCATGTTCCGCACCATGCTCGGCGGCAAGATACACCGCGCCACCGTTACCGAAGCCGACCTCAACTACGTCGGCAGCATCACCATAGACCAAGACCTGCTCGACGCCGCAGGCATCCTCGTCAACGAAAAAGTCGCCATCGTCAACAACAACAACGGCGAACGTTTTGAAACCTACACCATCCCCGGCGAACGCGGCAGCGGCGTCGTCTGCCTCAACGGTGCCGCCGCACGGCTCGTCCAAAAAGGCGACATCGTCATCATCATGTCCTACATCATGCTGTCCGAACCCGAAATCGCCGCGCACGAACCCAAAGTCGTCCTCGTGGACGAACACAACAAAATCCGCGACATCCTCTCCTACGAGCCGCCGCACACCGTCCTATAAAACACAAAGGTCGTCTGAAACCGCAAAATCCGCTTTCAGACGACCTTTCAGCCATTTTCAGACGACCTTCGAGAAAGCCCCATCATCATGAACATCCGCATCAACAACCTTACCGTCGGCAACGACCTCCCCTTTACCCTGTTCGGCGGCATCAACGTCTTAGAAGACCTCGACTCCACCCTCAAAGCCTGCGAACAATACGTCAAAGTGACCGACAAACTCGGCATCCCCTACGTCTTCAAAGCCTCCTTCGACAAAGCCAACCGCTCTTCCATCCACTCCTTCCGCGGCGTCGGCTTGGACGAAGGCATGAAAATCTTCCAAGCCGTCAAACGCGAATTTGACGTACCCGTCATCACCGACGTCCACGAACCCTACCAATGCGCCCCCGTCGCCGAAGTCTGCGACGTCATCCAACTGCCCGCCTTCCTCGCCCGCCAAACCGACCTCGTCGTCGCCATGGCAAAAACCGGCAACGTCATCAATATCAAAAAACCACAGTTCCTCAGCCCCTCGCAGATGAAAAACATCGTCGAAAAATTCCAAGAAGCAGGCAACGGACAAATCATACTGTGCGAACGCGGTGCCAACTTCGGCTACGACAACCTCGTCGTCGATATGCTCGGCTTCGGCGTCATGAAGCAAACCTGCGGCGGCCTGCCCGTCATCTTCGACGTCACCCACTCCCTGCAAACCCGCGAATCCGGTGCCGCCGCATCCGGCGGACGGCGCGCGCAAGTGCTGGACTTGGCGCTCGCCGGCATGGCAACCCGCCTCGCAGGCCTCTTCCTCGAATCACACCCCAACCCCGACCAAGCCAAATGCGACGGCCCCAGCGCCCTGCCGCTCGCCCAGCTGGAAGACTTCCTGCCCCGCGTCAAAGCCGTGGACGAAACCGTCAAATCCTTCGCGCCTATGGACATCCGTTAATGCGGCATGGCAAACGAAAGGTCGTCTGAAAATTGAATCGTCGGTTTACCTTGTGTAAACTGACGGTCAGGCAATTTTGTATTTCAATCGATTTTTCGATATATAGTGGATTAAATTTAAATCAGGACAAGGCGACGAAGCCGCAGACAGTACAGATAGTACGGCAAGGCGAGGCAACGCCGTACTGGTTTAAAGTTAATCCACTATAAAATAGTAAATACACAAACCATCAACATTGTGGGCAAACGCGAAAGCCCAAAAAACGGATTCGCCGCCTGCGCCCGATTCTTCAACTGCTCATTACATATAAGGAAAACAATATGAAAACATGGAAAACCCTACTTGGCGCCGCCGCGTTCACCTTGACCCTGACTTCTGCCGCCGTGGCGGAGACGGCTTATGTACCAGGTCTGCACGTTACCGAACCCAACCAGCTCGTTACCGCCAAAAAAGTCAAACGCAAAGACTTGTTCGGCATGTGGGGCAACACCAGTAAAAACGCTGACGGCTCCCTGCTCAACGCCAGCCTGATGCGCCCCGACGGTACCGGCCGCGACCTGATCCATTTCCAAGCAAATTCCGGCGATACGACCACCATTACCCAAGACTTCAAATGGAAATTCAGCCGTTGGAGACAAGAATTCCGTCAAACCATAACCAACTACACCGTCAGCCACAACGATGGCGCGCCCGAACAAAAACCTGACGAAATCGGCAAAACCGTCAAATTCAAAGTTCCGCTGCTGCTGAAGCTGGAAGGCAAACCCAACGTATTGGAGATGACCAATAAAGAAGGTACGGACAGCGTCCGCTATTACCGCTACAACGAGGAAGCCATGCCTGATCTGCTGAAAAAACTGGAAGCGCAATAATCCATCTTCCCAATACTGAAAGGTCGTCTGAAAACCTAATTTCAAGGTTTTCAGACGACCTCTTGTTTTCTGTTGTCCCTTTAAGGATTTATAGTTCTTTGTAACTACAAACAATCATCAATAATATTTACATTTCGAAATAAAAAGAGTAAGGTTGCCTTGCTTTTCGGGCTTTCCGTTGGCTTTTGAACCGTAAACAATCAAATTTGAGGAAGAAACATGAAAAAATTATGGATACTTGGCGCATTGGGCTTGAGTATGGCGGCGCAGGCGCATGATTTGTGGGTGTCGGCTCCGGTGCGTTTGGATTCGGGCAGTACGTTGAAAGCGGATTTGGGTTACAGCCATGATTTCCCGAATGTTGAAAAAATCGCCGACGACCGTGTGCACATTTTCAAACCGCTGCAATTGACGGACAAATCCGGAAAAACCGTTGATTTGACGAATAAAGGTGAAAATTACCAATATGTTTCCAAATCTCGTCTGAAAGACGGTTCGTATTGGGTCGGCGCGGTGTACAAACCGACGTTCTGGTCGCAAAACAGCGAAGGCTGGAAACAGAAAACCTTGAAAGACCTGCCCGGCGCGACTTATTGCGAACAGGCTCAGATGTTCGGCAAAGCGTTTTTGCAAGTGGGCAGCGCAAGCGTGGATGAAAGCGTGTTGACCCGTCCGGTCGGTCATGAATTGGAACTGGTGCCGCTGAAAAATCCGAATGAAGTCAAGGTAGGCGGCCTGCTGCCGGTTAAAGTGCTTTATAAAGGCAAACCGTTGGCAAAAGCGACGGTAACGGCAAGCTCGGATACGCTGGCGGAAATGGACTTGGCGGCGACACATGACCACCGCGAGCCGCAAGGTTTCTCAGGGAAAACGGATAAAGACGGCGTCGTCAACGTGATTCCTTTGATTGAAGGTTTGTGGAAAATCAAAGCCGCCCATCAGGCGGATTATGCCGATAAAAGTGTTTGTCAACAAGACAATGCCTATGCAACGCTGATTATGCCCGTCGGAACGAAACGCGCGGCTGAACGGCATGAACACCATCATCATCAACACTAATTGAGTGTGAAAGATCAAAAAGGTCGTCTGAAAAGGTTTTCAGACGACCTTTCTTTATATAGTGGATTAAATTTATAGTGGATTTACAAACCCAATGCCTCAGCATGAAACTCGATATGCGAGTCGATAAAGCTGGCGATGAAGAAATAATCGTGTCCGTAGCCGGGGCGGACTTTGTATTGCACGTTGAAGCCGTTGGCGCGGGCGGCATTGACGAAGGCTTCGGGTTGCAGTTCGTCGGGGAAAAGCGGATCGATGCTGCCTTGGTCGATGAATATCGGCAGCTTGCGTGAGGTCGTCTGAACGAGCGATGCGCTGTCGTATGCCTGCCAAGCCTCCGGCTCCTTGCCCAGATAGGCGGCAAATGCCTGCTTTCCGCCCCGGCTGGCGGTCGGATGGCACAAGGGCGCGAACGCGGAAACGGCAGCGTAGCGGCCCGGATTTTTCAGGGCGATGGAAAGCGCGCCGTGCCCGCCCATGCTGAAACCTGCGATGCTGCGCTCTTGGGTGGCGGGGAAATGCCGTTCCACCCAATCGGGCAGTTCGCGGCTGATATGGCTGTACATCCGATAATGCGCCGCCCACGGCTGTTCGGCCGCATCGACGTAAAATCCCGCGCCCTGTCCGATAAACTCGTCCGTATTGTCGCTGATATGGCTGCCGCGCGGCGAAGTGTCGGGAAAAACGACGATGATGTTCCATTGCGCGGCGAAACGCTGGATGCCGGTTTGGCGTATCAGTTCCGAGCCGTCGCCGTGCAACCCCGACAAGAAATACAAGACCGGCGCGGGATAGCCTTTCAATACCTGCGGCGGCAGGTAGATGCCGAAAGTCATATCGGTTTGACAGGTTTTGGAAAAGCAGCGGTATTGCTCTTGATGGCCGTTGAACATTTTGGCGCGGGAAAGCAGGTGTAATTCGTGTGCGGACATAGATGGGATGGTGTGAAAAAAGTGAAGGCATCATCTTAACAGAAAGACCGCGTTACGGGCTTTTAAAAACCTATCGAACGGTATGGTTTCAGACGACACCAATCTATACACAAACTCTGTGGATAAGTTTGTTGATAAGCTTTGGGTAATCGGAATTTTTGCTTTTGGAACAACCCAAGCCTTTCGGTGCTTAAAAAATAGTCAAATAAAATTAAATAAAATCAATTAGTTACAAAAATAAAAAATTTCAAAGCCTTTATGGGAAAAATTTATAAGCAAAACAAGCCAATGCGGGATTGTGTATAAAAAGTGATTGACATGCCCGATAAATGTCAAATGAGTTGACTGAACAAGCAAGGCAGCGGCTGTCGCCCTATGGGGAAAAACTTCAATCCCCCTGCCTTTCGCGTTACAATACGCGCTTACTTTTTTACACAGAAAAACACACCATGAAAGCCAGCCAATTTTTCATTTCCACCCTGAAAGAAGCCCCTGCCGAAGCCGCGCTTGCCAGCCACAAGCTGATGATTCGCGCCGGCCTGATTAAAGCCAACGCGTCCGGCCTTTATACTTGGATGCCGATGGGGCTGCGCGTGTTGCGCAAAGTTGAAAACGTCGTGCGCGAAGAAATGGCGCGCGCGGGCAGCGTGGAGTTGCTGATGCCGGTGGTGCAGCCTGCCGAGCTGTGGCAGGAATCCGGCCGCTGGGAATTTTACGGTAAAGAACTGCTGCGCCTGAAAGACCGCCACGACCGCGATTTTTGCATGGGCCCGACCTGCGAGGAAGTCATCGCCGACATCGTGCGCAAAGAAATCAACAGCTACAAACAACTGCCGAAAAACTTTTACCATATCCAAACCAAATTCCGCGACGAAGTGCGCCCGCGCTTCGGTGTCATGCGTGCGCGCGAGTTCGTCATGAAAGACGCTTATTCCTTCCATGCCGACTACGCCTCGCTTCAGACGACCTATGATGCCATGTACGACGCTTACTGCCGTATCTTCACCCGTCTGGGCTTGGAGTTCCGCCCCGTCGCCGCAGACACCGGCAGTATCGGCGGCACCGGTTCGCACGAGTTTCAAGTGTTGGCGGAAAGCGGCGAAGATGTCATTGCATACAGCGATACTTCCGATTACGCCGCCAATATCGAGCTGGCACCGACCTTGCCGCTCAAAGGCGAACGTGCGGCCGCCAAGGCAGAGCTGGCCAAAGTACACACGCCGAACGTCAAAACCATTGATTCATTGGTTGATTTCCTCAGCATTCCGATTGAAAAAACGCTGAAATCCATCGTGGTCGAAGGCGAAAACGAAGGCGAAATCGTCTTATTGTTGTTGCGCGGCGACCATGAGTTCAACGACATCAAAGCCGAAAAACTCGCAGGCGTGAAATCGCCGCTGACCATGGCAGACCCTGCCGCCATCCGCGCGCAGTTCGGCGCAAACGGCGGCTCGCTCGGCCCCGTCGGCTTCAAAGGTAAAGTTTATGCCGATTTCGCCACCGAAAAAGGCGCGGACTGGGTTATCGGCGCGAACGAAGACGACTACCACTATACCGGTTTCAACTTCGGCCGCGACGCCGCCGAGCCTGAGTTTGTCGATTTACGCAACGTCGTTGAAGGCGACGAAAGCCCCGACGGACAAGGCCGTCTGAAACTGGCGCGCGGCATCGAAGTCGGACACGTTTTCCAATTACGCGACAAATACACCCAAGCCATGAATGTGAGCTTCCTCGACAACAACGGCAAATCGCAAATCATGGAAATGGGCTGCTACGGCATCGGCATCACCCGCGTCGTTGCCGCCGCCATCGAGCAGAACAACGACGAAAAAGGCATCATCTGGACAAAAGCGATGGCGCCGTTTGAAGTCGTTATCGTGCCGATGAACTACAAAAAATCAGACGCCGTACGCGAAGCCGCCGACAAAATTTACGCCGAACTGCTGGCGGCAGGCGCAGACGTCCTCCTCGACGACCGCGACGAACGCGCAGGCGTGTTGCTCAACGACTCCGAGCTTCTGGGCATCCCGCACCGCATCGTCATCGGCGACCGCGCCTTGAAAGAAGGCAACGTCGAATACGCCGAACGCCGCGACAATCAGGCACAAACTGTAAGTCTGAATGAAATCGCCGGCAAAGTATTGGCTGCATTGAAAGACTAATGTCGGTTTAAAACGGATGCAGATGAAAGAAGGTCGTCTGAACACTGGAAACAGGTTTCAGACGACCTTCATTATTGTGAAATCAGAAGCTTAACGGATGAATGCTTTGTCTTATAGCAAACATATAGTGGATTAAATTTAAATCAGGATAAGGCGACGAAGCCGCAGACAGTACAGA
>CALDNV010000318.1:0-6730 GCA_937914605.1 uncultured Neisseria sp. | reverse complement strand
CGCCCGACCCTCTGGTTCGTAGCCAGATACTCTATCCAACTGAGCTACGGGTGCACTGAAAGAAAGGTTCGGATTATATTTTCCCATATATGACTTGTCAAGGGTTTTCTTGGATAAACGATGTGCAAAGTGTAGAATACTGCCCTGTTGTGTGAATTTTCAGGAATTTAGGATGTTTCATCTTTCTCGCTGGTTGAGATTATCGGAAGCTTTTACCCGATTGAACCGCCCCGTTGTGGTCGTTGATTTAGAATCTACCGGCGGCAATCTGTATCAAGACAGGGTGACGGAAATTGCTTTTCTGCGCTTTGAAAACGGCCGGGTAGAACATTACGAACAATTGATCAACCCGGGGAAACCGATTCCTGAATTTGTCGTCCAACTGACCGGCATTACCAACGAAATGGTGGCGCAGGCTCCCGCTTTCGACCAAATTGCTCCCGACATACTGCCTTTACTGCGCGGCTCTTTGATTGTGGCGCACAACAGCCGTTTCGATTACACCTTCCTGCGTCATGAATTTTGTCGTGCAGGCATCGATTTTGCCTCTCCAGCATTGTGTACCGTCCAACTGTCCCGCCGTCTATACCCTCAATTTTATAAACACAATCTTGACAGTATTATCAGCAGGATGGGAATCCAAACGGACGACCGTCACCGTGCGTTAGCCGATGTTTTGGCGCTTGCCGATTATTTGGAACACAGCCTGAAAGAGAAAACCTCCGATGAATGGGACAATCATTGCCGTGCGTTGATGAATCCGAAAATACTGCCGACGCAGCTATCCGATTCTTTGACGGCAAAACTCTATTCATTACCCGATACGGTAGGCGTACTTGTCTGGTTTGACCATTCAGGAAAAGTGCTGTCCGTCGAGGCGTATGAAAAAACGTATAGCGAAATCGCCGCCCTACTCCACAGCAAAGAAGGCTTGCACTATATTCAAAATGCTGCAGATGTGAAATTCATCCCCGCAGTAGGGAGCCTGCATGCCTTGTGGTTGAAAGCTCAGGTTATGCAGGAATATCAAGAGGAGTTATCTGCACCATTTCCCCTCAAGCAATTGAATCCCAAAACATTTATGACTGTTAAGTTCATACCCGACGAACATGGCATACTGAAGGCACGAATTGTGCCGCTAGACAACGGCAGCAGCACCACCCGACCTTACGGCTTATTTATCCACAAAAAAGCGGCAAAACGCGCATTGAACATCTGGGCGCAAGAACACAATTTCTGTCCCGATGCCTTAAACATTTTGCCGGTCAGTCACGCGAAGGGAGCGTTATGCCCCGTGCAGGCTGTCGGCAAGTGCCATGGGACATGCCATAAAGGTGACGGAATCGAAGAACAAAATACCCGAATTCATGCCATGGCATCCAAGCTGCCTGTTGCCGACTGGGGGAAAGTGCATGAAGTGGAAATCACGGAAACAGACGAATTATCAGGCCGCAGCGTCATCATGCGCTGCGCCGGAGGCGCTTTGGAACTGCCGAACGGACACTGGTATTTCGACAACCTGCTGCCCTCTATACTGAAGATCAAATTCAAACAAGACAGACAAAATATCCGAGTTATTGCTTGAGTATAGTGGATTAACTTTAAACCAGTACGGCGTTGCCTCGCCGTACTATCTGTACTGTCTGCGGCTTCGTCGCCTTGTCCTGATTTAAAGTTAATCCACTATATATTGACATAAGCGGACGAACAAAAAAGAGGTCGCCTGAAAACCAAGCCGGCGTTTTCAGACGACCTTTTATCATTACTGAGCATTATCCAAATCTACGGCTTATCACAACTGTTTCAAATACAAAACCTCAATCCGTCATAAGATTTATTGAGCCATCCTTTTAGATACCCGAGAAGGAACGGAGGCTTTCTCCCCGGTTTTCTTTATTTGGAAGAGGTATTTTTTATAAAATATTTTTGCATTCCGTTTATCTTTTGAATTCCAATACGCATCTGCAATATTTAAGTATGCAACAGTTCTATCTGGGAATGCCTTAATAATCTTATGTAAGAGATATATTGCAGACTGATGATACTCCTGATTATTAAGATAAAATGCTATATTATTGTAAGTTGCAATATTTTTCTGATTAATCGGATATCTGCCAAGATACCAATCCATTCTACTTTTATCTATATCAAAATCCGAGTGGTCTTTGACATATTCTTCTAAATCGTCCAATGTATTTTCAACTGCATAAAAAGTTCTACATTTCTCACCATGCATCTTTAAAACAGTCTGCCTATCATAATCTTTTATGGGTTTATGGATATTTTTTCTGCACTCTAAAGATTTAACGTCAAAATCTTCCTTATACAGACTAATCGTTTTCAATTTATCTAAAATCAATAACTTCCCATTCCTTTTTATGTAATATTCTTCATAAAATCTCCCACCAAAATCATCAACCCTAACGACAATAAAATCGCCCTCCTCATAAGACGTAATATTTTCCTTCTTTACGTCACTAAAAAAATTATTTATTTCAATCGATTGCTTTTTATCTCCAATTGGTTCGTAACTATTGGCGCTTACTGACACAGAAAACAGCATTATTAATAAATACAAACCGATTTTTTTCATTTTCTTTTTACTCTTTTTTAAATCTAAAAAATACAGCCATAAAGACAAACAAAGAAGATTGATGATTTTTACTGCAACTGAACAGCCCAAACCTCAGGGAAAAGGCGGAACAGACAAATCAAATTGCTTCAGTAAACCGACGGTTTCATAAACAGGCAGTCCCATCACGCCGGTAAAACTACCCTGCAAATGCTCGACAAACACGCCGCCCAAGCCTTGGATTCCGTATGCACCGGCTTTATCCATCGGTTCGCCGCTTTGAATGTAGGCAAAGATTTCGTCAGGGGATAAGGTTTTGAAACGCACATCGCTGGTTTGCAAGACGCTGCGCGTTTCGCCTTGCCAATAAACGCATACGGCAGTCAACACTTGATGGGTTTGCCCTGACAACTGCCCAAGCATTGCGGCGGCATGCTCTTGGGTTTCGGGTTTGCCGAGGATATGGTTTTGATAGGCAACTGTAGTATCGGCGGTCAGAATGGGAAATTCGGGCGGCGTATCATGTTGTGAAAACCATTGGGCGACGGCAGCAGCGTTCTTTTCGTTCGCCATACGCTGAACATAATCGGCGGCATTTTCGTCAGGAAATGGCGTTTCATCGATATCGGCGGGAATGCGCCGAATTTGGTAGCCTAAGTTTTCAAGGATTTCGCGGCGGCGCGGGCTGCCGGAGGCGAGATAAAGTGTCTTCATAGTAGGGATGGTGTTCAGATATTTGGGATACGGATTTTGGGGATTTAATCGATAAAGCGGATAGGTATACAGAAAGGTCGTCTGAAAATTTTCAGACGACCTTTCTAATCGTTAATCGTGTTGATCCAATTGATAAATTTGGGCAACGGCATCGACCAGATTGCTGTTTTCCGAGCCTGCCTTATTGAGGGTTTGAGTGGGAGAGTGGAGGAGTTTGTTGGTCAATTGGATGGAGAGCCGCTCCAATACCTCTTCCGCCGATGCGCCTTTGGCAAGCTGTTTCATCGCATTTTCCAAAACCTGCCTGCGGGCGCGTTCGCCTTCGTCACGCAGGGCGCGGATAAGGGGGACGCTTTGGCGGCTTTGTTGTTGGCGGACAAACTCACCAACCTTTTTCTCCACCATAGCTTCGGCTTCGGCAGCCGCTTTTTGGCGGGCCTCCTTGCCGTTTTGAACGATGCCCATCATGTCGTCAACAGTGTAGAGATAAGCGTCACCCAGCTCCCCTACTTCGGCTTCGATATCGCGCGGAACGGCAAGGTCGAGCAGAAACATGGGCATATTGAGACGCAGGCGCAATGCGCGTTCCACCATGCCTTTACCGACCAACGGGAGTTGGCTGGCGGTAGAGGAAACGACGACATCGTATTCGTGCAAGATATCAGGCAACTCTGTCAGCAGGCAAGGCTCGGCATTCAGTCCGAGTTTGTCGCACAACTCTTGGGCGCGCGGCAGGGTACGGTTGGCAACAGTAATGAGTTTGGGATTTTTGGCAGCGAAATAGGTGGCGACCAATTCAATCATTTCGCCCGCGCCGATAAATAGAACGTTCAGGTCGCTGATATCGGGAAAAATCTGTTCGGCAAGCTTGACGGATGCGGAAGCCATCGAAACGGAATTCTCGCCGACGGCAGTGTCGGTACGCACCTCTTTGGCAACGGCAAACGTTTTTTGAAACAATGCGTTGAGGTTGGTATTGATACTTTCTTGTTCTTGAGCGACACGCACGGCATCTTTAATCTGTCCCAAAATCTGCGGCTCACCCAATACCATAGAATCCAATCCGCAGGCAACGCGGAAAGCGTGGCGGATGGTTTCGTTGTTGTCCAAGGTATAAAGATAGGGGCGGATTTCTTCGGCGGGCAGGTTGTGGTATTGCGCCAGCCATTCGATAATTTGCTCGGTTTCGCCGACGCAGTAAAGCTCGGTGCGGTTGCAGGTCGATAGAATTACTGCCTCCTTCGCTGCTTTGCTTCGAGCAAGGTTGCGGACGGCTTCGGGCAGGCTTGCTGCGGTGAATGCCAGCTTCTCGCGTATACTCAAAGGCGCAGTTTGGTGGTTGAGTCCGACGGCGGTAAGTTGCATGGGATAAGGGGGAGAGATGGTATGTGTCGGCGGGTATTATAGCTTAACTTGACTTTGAAATGAATGTGTTGGCTTCCAAACAAACAGTGCGATTGGCAAAATTTAGATTACCCGGGGTCGTCTGAAAACATCAGATTCATATAACGAAATCATCTTTAAATCGAACAAACCATTCTTTCCCATTTTCAGACGACCTGATTAAAGTAGCTCCAAACTGAGAATAAGGAGCACCCTATGACGACCACCGCCGACCCGCGCGCCAAACTGCCCGACACCCCGCTTTCCGGCAACGAAGCCCTGAAAGACCGCAGCGACTATCTGCACGGTACCATCAAAGACGATTTGACCGACGACTTTACCGGCGGCTTTACCGCCGACAATTTCCAGCTCATCCGTTTCCACGGCATGTACGAGCAGGACAACCGTGACATCCGCGCCGAGCGTACCGACCAAAAACTCGAACCCTTAAAAAACATGATGTTGCGCTGCCGCTTGCCCGGCGGCATCATCACGCCTGCGCAGTGGCTGGGCATAGACAAATTTGCCGGCGATCACACCATTTACGGTTCCATCCGCCTGACCAACCGCCAAACCTTCCAATACCACGGCATTTTAAAAACCGATTTGAAGCTGGCGCACCAGTCCCTGCACAAACTCGGCCTTGATTCCATCGCCACCGCCAGCGATGTCAACCGCAACGTACTTTGCACCAGCAATCCCGTTCAAAGCCCGCTGCACCAAGAAGCCTACGAATGGGCGAAACGCATCAGCATGCACCTTCTGCCGCGCACCATGGCATACGCCGATGTCTGGCTGGACGGCGAAAAAGTGTTCACCACCGAACCGACCGAACCGCGCAACAAAGAAATCGCCGACGATGTCGAGCCGATTTTGGGCAAAACCTATCTGCCGCGCAAATTCAAAACCGCCGTCGTCATCCCGCCTGACAACGATGTGGACATCCATTCCAACGACTTAGGCTTTGTCGCCATCGAAGAAAACGGCAAACTTGTCGGCTTCAACGTCCTTGTCGGCGGCGGACTGTCCAGCGAACACGGCAACACCAAAACCTACCCCAACACCTCTTACGAATTCGGCTTCGTCCCCCTCGAATATACCCTCAACGCTGCCGAAGCCGTCGTCAGCACCCAGCGAGACTGGGGCAACCGCAGCGACCGCAAAGCCGCGCGTACCCGCTACACCCTCCAGCGCGTCGGTGTTGAAGTATTCAAAGAAGAAGTCGAAAAGCGCATGGGCATCAAGTTCGAACCTATCCGCCCCTACGCTTTCACCCATCGCGGCGACCACATCGGCTGGGTTAAAGGACTCGAAGGCAACTGGCACCTGACCCTGTTTATCGAAAACGGCCGCCTGCTCGACTACCCCGGCAGGCCGTTGAAAACCGGCGTGCGCGAAATCGCCAAAATCCACCCCGGCGACTTCCGCCTGACCGCCAATCAAAACCTCGTCGTCGCCAACGTCCCGCCCGAGCTGAAAGACACCATAGACAAAATCGCCAAAGAACACGGCTTAATCAGCAAATCCATCACCATCCAGCGCGAAAACTCGATGGCGTGCGTCGCCCTGCCGACCTGTCCGCTGGCAATGGCGGAAGCCGAACGCTTCCTGCCGTCGTTCTCCGACAAAATCGACGAAATGTTCGCCAAATACGGTTTGGAAGACGAATACATCGTCCTGCGCGTCACCGGCTGCCCCAACGGCTGCGGCCGCGCCATGCTCGCCGAAATCGGCTTGGTCGGCAAAGCCGTCGGCCGCTACAACCTCTACGCAGGCGGCAACCGCGAAGGTACCCGCATCCCGCGCCTGTTTAAAGAAAACATCACCGAACCCGAAATCCTCGAAATCGTGGACGGCTGGGTCGGCAACTGGGCACAAAACCGCCTCGACGACGAAGGCTTCGGCGACTTTGCCGTCCGTACCGGCATCGTCAAACCCGTCCTCGACCCGCCGCGCGATTTTTGGGCTTGAAAACCTTATAGTGGATTAACTTTAAACCAGTACGGCAGTACGGCGTTGCCTCGCCTTAGCTCAAAGAGAACGATTCTCTAAGGTGCTGAA
>CALDNV010000317.1:0-1216 GCA_937914605.1 uncultured Neisseria sp. | reverse complement strand
GGTGCATGGTGGTGTCTTTGAGCTGGTCGGGGTTCATCTCGCCCAAGCCTTTGAAACGGCTGATGGAATAGGCGGTTTCTTTGACGCCTTCTTTTTGCAGCCGCTCCAAAATGCTGTCGAGTTCGTTTTGGTCGAGGGCGTAGAATTTGCGGGCGGGTTTGCTTTTGCCTTGTGCGTTGACGTCGACGCGGAACAGCGGCGGCTGGGCGACGTAGATGTGTCCGTCGGCGACCAGTTTCGGGAAGTGGCGGTAGAACAGGGTCAGCAGCAAAACTTGAATATGCGAGCCGTCCACGTCGGCATCGGACAGGATGGCGATTTTGCCGTAGCGCAGGCCGCTTAAATCGGGATTGTCGTTGATGCCGTGCGGATCGACGCCGATGGCGACGGAAATGTCGTGGATTTCGGCGTTGCCGAAGAGTTGGTCGGGGTGGACTTCAAAGCTGTTGAGCACTTTGCCGCGCAAGGGCAGGATGGCCTGGGTAGCTTTGTCGCGGGCAAGTTTGGCTGAGCCGCCGGCGGAATCGCCTTCGACAAGGAAGAGTTCGTTTTCGCGGATGTCTTCGCTTTCGCAGTCGGTTAGCTTGCCGGGCAGGACAGCGACGCCGCTGCCTTTTTTCTTTTCGATTTTTTTAACCGAACGCATCCGCGCCTGTGCCTGACGGATGGCGAGTTCGGCGATTTTTTTGCCGAAGTCCACGTTTTGGTTCAGCCACAATTCCAAAGGGTCGCCCGATACGGCGGCGACGAGTTTCAGCGCGTCGCGGTTGGTCAGTTTGTCTTTGGTCTGACCTTGGAACTGCGGGTCGAGGACGCGGGCGGAGAGGACGAAGGCGGTTTTGCTGAACACGTCGTCGCTTTGCACTTTCACGCCGCGCGGTAAAAGGTTGTGCAGATTGATGAAGTTGTTGACGGCGTTGAACACGGCTTGTTTCAAGCCCGCTTCGTGCGTGCCGCCCAGCGGGGTGGGGATAAGGTTGACGTAGCTTTCGTTGGCGCACGAGCCTTCTTCCAGCCAAGTCAGGGCAAAGGCGGCGCCTTCGCCGATGCTGAAATCGCCGTTGTGGTCGTCTGAAATGTAGTTTTCGCAGGAAAACAGCGGTACGGCTTCCTGCGCGTCGGCAATCAGGTCGGTCAAATAGCTTTTCAGGCCGTCGGGGTAGTGCCAGGTTTGGGTATGCGCTTCGTCTTCGCCTTTGACCGGACGGGTCAGGGA
>CALDNV010000316.1:0-1477 GCA_937914605.1 uncultured Neisseria sp. | reverse complement strand
CATGGTTAGACCTTCAAAGTTTAGTATTGTACTATTTTGTTTTTAATTGACTATAATCCACTATAGATGGGAATATATTCGCTATCATACTGTTGACGGTAGAAAAAAGGTCGTCTGAAAAAAGTTTTCAGACGACCTCTGTCATTTAAGGCTTATTTCCAAACCAAGAGCGCATGGTTGCGTTTGCCGCGTCGTACGATGGTGTATTTACCGAAGCGTTTGTGCGCGTCGGTCAGCAGATAGGCATCGTCGGGGCGTTCGGCGGCGTGGTTCGGGTTGTTCGATTCGGCGGCTTGGCCGTTGAGCAATACCGCTTTGCTGTTCACAAAACCGCGCGCTTCTTTGTTGGACGAGGCCAAGCCGGTTTTGACCAAGGCTTCGACGACGTTGAGGTCGTCTGAAACTTCAAATGCGGGCAGGCCGTCGAGGGCGAGCTGTTCGAAGTCGCTTTCCGTCAGGCTGCTTTGGTCTTCGGCAAACAGGCTTTCGGAAATGCGCTGCGCGGCTTGCAGGGCGGCTTCGCCGTGAATCAGGCGGGTCATTTCTTCGGCAAGGATGCGTTGCGCTTCGGGCTTGGTGCCGCTGGCTTGGTCTTTCGCTTCGATGGCGTCGATTTCTTCGATAGACAGGAAGGTGAAGTATTTCAGAAACTTATACACATCGGCATCGGCAACTTTCAGCCAGAACTGGTAGAACTGATACGGCGAGGTTTTCTTCGCGTTCAGCCATACCGCGCCGCCTTCGGTTTTGCCGAATTTGGTGCCGTCGGATTTGGTAACCAAAGGCAGGGTCAGGCCGAATACTTGTTTTTGGTTCAGACGACGTGTCAGATCGATACCGGCGGTGATGTTGCCCCATTGGTCGGAGCCGCCGATTTCCAAAACCGCGCCATGACGTTTGTTCAATTTGGCAAAGTCGTAGCCTTGCAGCAGGGAGTAGGCGAACTCGGTGAAGGAAATGCCCACATCGTCGCGCTCGATACGCTGTTTGACGGATTCTTTGTTTAACATGGCGTTGACGGAGAAATGCTTGCCGATGTCGCGCAGGAAGTCGAGGCAGTTCATGCTGCCAAACCAGTCGGCATTGTTCGCCATAATGGCGGCGTTTTCGCCTTCAAAGCTCAAAAACGGTTTCAGTTGGTTGCGGATGCTTTCTACCCAGCCGGCAACGGTTTCGGCGGAATTCAAGCTGCGCTCCACCGCTTTGAAGCTGGGGTCGCCGATCATACCGGTTGCGCCGCCCACCAAAGCAATCGGCGTATGACCCGCCTGTTGGAAACGGCGCAATGCCAACACGGGCAACAAGTGGCCGATATGCAGACTGTCGGCCGTCGGGTCGAAACCGCAGTAGAGGGCGATTTTTTGTTCGTTCAACAAAGCGTCTAAGGCTTCGATGTCGGTAGTTTGCGCGATAAGGCCGCGCGATTGTAGGTCTTTGATGACTGATTTCATTGTGGTTGTCCTGTGAGAGTTATTTG
>CALDNV010000315.1:0-2313 GCA_937914605.1 uncultured Neisseria sp. | reverse complement strand
TTTGAGCTAAGGCGAGGCAACGCCGTACCGGTTTAAAGTTAATCCACTATAAAAACCAAAAGGTCGTCTGAAACCCAATACCATGATTTCAGACGACCTTTAAACAAAAACAATCGTGTCTTATTCCGAGTATGTAAACTTCGCGCGTTTGACGTTGCAAAAAATTTCATACGGAATCATACCGGCAGCTTCGGCGACTTCGTTGATGTTGACGACATCGCCCCACAATTCGACTTCTGCGCCCAAACCTTCTTGGGAAGCGTCGAGTTCGACGGTAATCATGTCCATAGACACCCTGCCGATGATGCGGCTGCGTTTGCCTTCGACGGCAACAGGCGAATTGGTCGAGGCGCGGCGCGGATAGCCGTCGGCGTAGCCGCAGGCAATCAGACCAACACGGGTGGACTTGCTGGTGTAAAACGTCGCGCCATAACCGATAGGAGAATGAGGTTGTAGGACGCGTTCGCCGAATACGCGGGAAGTCAGGCGCATCACGGGTTTCAGGCGTTCATCCACGCCGCCGAACGGAGAAATGCCGTAAAGCGCCAGTCCGGCGCGTCCCCAGTCGCGGCGCGCTTCGGGAATATTCAAGATGGCGGCGGAGTTGGCAAGGCTTTCTTCGCCTTCCAAGCCTTCACACGCCAAATCAAAGGCTTCGAGCTGCATTTCGGTCATGCCGTTGTCGGGTTCGTCGGCGCAGGCGAAGTGGCTGAATTTGACAATGCCGTCAACGTGTTTGCATTGTTTCAGGGCAGTGTAGGCGGAAGTGTAATTGTGCGGGAAGAAACCGGCGCGGTGCATACCGGAGTCCATTTTGAGCCAGACTTTGACGGGATTTTGCCAATGATGGGCGATTAAGGCTTCGAGCTGCCACTGGCTGCCGACGCCCGGCCACAAATTGTATTGATCGACGGTAGCGTATTCCGTCGCTTCAAACACGCCTTCAAGCAATACGATGGGATTGGTAATGCCGCTCTCACGCAATTCGACGGCTTCGTCCACGGTGGCGACGGCAAACCCGTCGGCAAGGTCGGACAATGCGTAGGCGCACCGTACCGCGCCGTGCCCGTAAGCATCAGCTTTGATGACGGCAAGCATCTTGCTGCCGTGAATCTGTTTCAGGGTTTGATAATTGTGGCGCAGATTGTCCAAACGGATTCGGGCATTTAATGGACGCATGATTTGTTCTTTCTGTTAATGAAGGTCGTCTGAAAACGTGAACATCCATTTTCAGACGACCTTAAAATATGGCTAATGCTTATAATTATAGGCTTAAAGACGCATTTTTTAAATATCCGATGCGCCCGCCCAATTAATTATCTTATTAATGGACAAGCATCAATCCGACTAACCTAAGATAAAAATCCCCAAATATTGGACATTTGAACGAATCGTCCAAACGAAGTTCTTGGTGTGAAAATACTTTTCGCAGGAAGCCTGCTTTTACTCAAAATCAAAACCGGTTTTTCAATTCCCGCAGCGCCGCGAACACTTCCAAGCCGCTGTTCAATCGCTTCCCTGCCAATTCCTCAACCCGTTCGCGGACATGGGGCAAATCGACCCGTAAAAACGGATTGATTTTGCGTTCATGCGCAAGGGTTACGGGCAGGGTCGGCGTATGTTCCGCCGCGCGTAAAGCCGCTTGAATATCGGGATTCTCCGGTTCGATAAATTCGGCGAAACGCAGATTGGCGGCGGTGTATTCATGCGCAGGATAAAACAGCGTTTCTTCGGGCAACTGATTGAACCTTTGGAAACTGTCGTACAACTCCTCTATCGTTCCCGTAAACACCCTGCCGCAGCCGGCGGAGAATAAGGTATCGCCGCAGAAAACGTGCAGACCTTCAGCGTTTTCCAAAAGATAGCTGACGTGGCGGTCGGTATGGCCGGGCGTCGCCCACACGGTAACCAGCCCGTCGCCAAAAGGAAACTGCGTACCAGCCGTCACCGTATGCGTTGCCACATCGATATCCGCTTCGCCGTACACGGGCGATTCCATAAAGCCGTTTTTGAGGGATTGGACTCCGCCGATGTGGTCGTGATGCAGATGGGTAACCCACGTTTGCACCAGCATCAGGCGGTTGCGGACGAGGAATACCAAAACGGGCGTGGCATTGGACGGATCGACGCAGGCGGCGTGGTTGCCGTCTTGAATCATCCAAATGTAGTTGTCGTTTAGGGCTTTGACGGGTGTAATTTTCATAGGATTTCTTTTGTAGGGTAGTGGTTTGAGATGCGGCTGAACCATGAAGCCGTATGGTATAGTGGATTAACTTTAAACCAGTACGGCGTTGCCTTGCCTTAGCTCAAAGA
>CALDNV010000314.1:0-4597 GCA_937914605.1 uncultured Neisseria sp. | reverse complement strand
TGTACTGTCTGCGGCTTCGTCGCCTTGTCCTGATTTAAAGTTAATCCACTATAACCATTCTCAACTACGCCGTATCTTTTGAATATTTTATTCAAAATTAGTTTATTTAAATCATTATTTTATTTTTGATAGGTGAAATATGAATCCACTGTGCATTGCCGTTCTCGACCGCGACACGCTTGCCGACCGTCCGTTTGACTTTGATTTTCCGCATACTTTAAGCAGCTATGGTTCGACTGAGGCGCATCAGACCGCCGAGCGCATACAGGGCGCGGACATCATCATTACCAACAAAGTCGTGATTTCCGCCGAACACATCGCCGCCAACCCGCAGCTCAAACTGATTGCGCTAGCCGCGACGGGCGTCAACAATGTTGACCTTGCTGCCGCCAAGCAAGCGGGCGTGAGCGTGTGCAACATCCGCGCTTACGGCAATGAATCCGTGGCGGAACACGCGTTTATGATGATGATTACCCTGATGCGCAACCTGCCTGCCTATCAGCGAGACGTTGCAGCAGGCTTGTGGGAAAACTCGCCGTTTTTCTGCCACCTCGGCGCACCGATGCGCGATTTAAACGGTAAAACACTGGCGATTTTCGGTCGCGGCAACATCGGACAGACGCTGGCAACTTATGCACAGGCGTTCAAAATGAAGGTCGTGTTTGTCGAACACAAACACGCCGAAACCGTCCGCGACGGCTACGTTTCCTTTGACGAAGCCGTCCGCACTGCCGACGCGCTGTCGCTGCATTGCCCGCTCACGCCGGAAACGGCAAACATGATAGGCGAAGCCGAGTTGCAACAGATGAAGCCCGGCGCCATCCTCATCAACTGCGGGCGCGGCGGCTTGGTTGATGAAGCCGCTTTGGTTGCGGCGTTGAAATACGGCCAAATCGGCGGGGCAGGTTTTGACGTGTTAACACAAGAGCCGCCGCGCGACGGCAACCCTCTGCTGAAAGCTCGACTGCCCAACCTCATTGTCACGCCACACATTGCATGGGCAAGCCAAGAGGCCGCCAACCGTCTGTTTGACATCCTTGTGGACAACATCAACCGCTTCGTCGCGGGCAATCCGCAGAATTTGGTTTGACGCCGATAGCCCCCAGTCCTGTTGATAATTTTGTGAACAATTTAAAAGGTCGTCTGAAATTTTTCAGACGACCTTTTGTATATTGATAGTTTTCAATGAATTAGGTTTGGTTTGATTGAATTGGGATGAGGTTCAAGTTGTGGATAAGTTGTGAGCAATCCGTGGATTTTATCAAAAACCGATGCTTTCAAACGGCAAAGGTCGTCTGAAACCTGAATCTTGGTTTTCAGACGACCTTTCGCGTATGGATAAGGTTTAATTTTTAATTTTATTTGCCGATGCAGAAGCGCGAAAAAATCACACCCAGCAAATCGTCGGCGGTAAATTCGCCGGTGATTTCGCTGCACGCGTTTTGGGCGAGGCGCAGGTGTTCGGCGAAAAGCTCGATTTGGTTGTTGTTGCAGAGGGCGGCGTTTTCCAGCTCGGCTTCGGCTTCGTGCAGGGCGTTGAGGTGGCGGCTGCGGGCGAGGAACAGGCTTTCGCTTTCGCCCTGCCAGCCGACTTCCTGCAACAGCGCGTGTTTGAGCAAATCGAGACCCGCGCCGGTTTTGGCGGACAGGCTGATGACGGTGTCCGCGCCGGTTTGCGCGAGGCCGTCTGAACGGACGGCGACGGGTTCGCCGGTCAGGTCGGCTTTGTTGTGGATTTCGATTTTTTTCAAACCTTCGGGCAGGCTGTTCAAAATGGCTTGGGTTTTGGCGTTTACGCCTTCGCGCGGGTCAATCAGAATCAGGGCGACATCGGCTTCGGAGACGGCTTTGCGGCTGCGCTCGATGCCGATTTGTTCGACCACGTCGTCGGTTTCGCGCAGGCCGGCGGTGTCGATAATGTGGACGGGTACGCCGTCGAGGGTGATTTGTTCGCGCACGGTGTCGCGGGTGGTGCCGGCGATGTCGGTTACGATGGCGATGTCGTCGCCCGCCAAGGCGTTGAGCAGGCTGGATTTGCCGACGTTGGGTGCGCCGACGAGGACGACGTTCATGCCTTCGCGCAAAATCGCGCCTTGTTCCGCGCTGGCGAGGACGGTTTTCAGACGACCTTGCAGGGCTTGGAGCTTGCCGCGCGCGTCGGCGGCTTCGAGAAAGTCGATGTCTTCTTCGGGGAAGTCCAGCGTGGCTTCGACCAACATCCGCAGGGTAATAAGGTCGTCCACCAGCTCGTGTATGTGTCGGGAAAACGCGCCTTTGAGCGAACGCAACGCCATGCGTGCGGCGGACTTGCTGGAGGCGTCGATGAGGTCGGCGACGCTTTCGGCTTGGGCAAGGTCGAGTTTGTTGTTGAGGAAGGCGCGTTTGGTAAATTCGCCCGGCTCCGCCATGCGCGCGCCCATTTCGAGGCAGCGGGAGAGCAGCATGTCCATCACCACAGGGCCGCCGTGTCCCTGCAATTCAATCACGTCTTCACCGGTGAAGCTGGCGGGGGCGGCGAAGTAGAGCAGGATGCCGTTGTCTATCGGCTGCCCGTCGCCGCCGAGAAAGTCGGTGTAAAGCGCGGTGCGCGGTTTGGGCGTTTTGCCGCCGCTGAGGGTTTGCGCCAAAGGCAGCAGGTTTTTGCCGGAAAGACGGATCACGCCGACGCCGCCGCGTCCGGGGGCGGTGGCGATGGCGGCGATGGTGGGTTGGGATGCGGACATGGCTGGCTCGTATCGGGAATTTGATGGACGGTATTATATAGTGATTTCACAATGATAAAGGTCGTCTGAAAACCTTGCTGTCGGTTTTCAGACGACCTTTTTAGAAGATTGGTCATGTGGGCGGACTACTTGAACGGTTCAGGTATTTTTAATTTCTGAATCATCCGGCAGCAGGTCGTGTATGGAACAGTTTAAAGCAGAAGACAGTTGATACAGTTTATCGACCGTTATGTTGACCTCCCCCCTTTCTATTCTACCCATATAGCTTCTGTCTATATCGGCAAGTAAGGCTAAGTTTTCTTGGTTGATATTGGACTGTTTGCGGATTTCTCGGATTTTTATACCTATCAAAACACTGATTTTACTCATGAGATTTGTCTTCACAAATCTCAAAATATCCAATTTTGACGCTTATTTATCCACGGATTATAATCCGTATTTTTGGAAAATACCTAATGTGGAGAACGTCAAATGGCAAGTTATATTGAAAGCTCTTTAGGGCGGAGTGAACGTATTGTTTATAAAGCGCAAGTATCGTGGCTGTCCCAATTCGGACGATTGGTATTTGGTGCATTGTTTGCACTGTTGATAAGAGAGATTCCAATTATTGGAATAATCGGCATATTGTTCATTATTGTGGCTGTGCTGAATGTCATGACAACGGAGCTTGCATTGACCAATAAAAGACTGATCGCCAAAGCTGGCTTTATCCGTCGGCAAACAATTGAACTAAATATAGATCGTGCTGAAAGTCTTTCTGTAATTCAAGGTTTTTGGGGCAGGATTTTCAATTATGGCTCCATAGTGGTCAGAGGGACGGGGGGCAGTCATGCTCCGATTCCTTATATCGCCCGACCGATGGAGTTCCGTCAACAATTCAATGACTTTATAGATAACGAAATTGATGGGGTCTCGAAAAATCAAATTGGAGTAAAACCGCCTGCCGTTTGAGATGGACGGAAATGGTGGTTTTTATTTTATATAGTAAAATCGTAAGAAAATATTTCTATCGATTCGAATATCAAAAGGTCGTCTGAAACCCGGCAAACGGTTTTCAGACGACCTTTTGATGTATTTTTTCCGAAAGGAAGAAATCAGCGTTTTTTCTTGGTATTTTTCTTTTCGGCGGCGGCAAGGCGCATGGCGACGAATTCGACCATCAGTTCTTTTTTCGTCCAGAAGAAGTTTTTCATTTTTTCCAGAGAATAGATTTTGCGCACCATCATGGGCAGGCCGGCATGGATGATGGCGGCGACTTCGCCGTTGCGGGTTTCGTCTGCCATGGCGGTTTTGAGGTCGGTCTGGTTGGCGGCGAGGTAGTCGCCGAGTTGTTTTTGAACGCTGGTGCTGATTTCAAATTGCTTAATCATGTTTTCTTTCCGTTTTGTGTTTGTTCCGCGAGGTATGGCGGCTATTGGTTTTAATTACATGTGCATTTTAACAAAGTTTAATTTTATTGCATATCAACTGTTCGAAATTATGACGTGATTTACAATTTTTCGGGCGTAAAACAGACAGTCGTTGACATAAAGAAAACAGCCGCTGCGGTTTGGCGGGTAAAATACGCGTTTTCGAGCGTGAGGTCGTCTGAAAATGTATTTGTGGTTTAAGCTCTTGCATGTGTTTTTTGTGATTTCGTGGTTCGCCGGGCTGTTTTACCTGCCGCGTATTTTTGTGAATCTAGCTCAGGTCGAAGCGGCGGAGCAGCCGGTGGAATATGAGCGGCTCTCGGCAATGGCGCGGCGGCTGTATAAGTTTATGTCGCCGTTGGGGTTCGGGACGCTGGTGTGCGGCATTGTGATTCCGTTTGTGACGGGCTGGTGGGGGCAGGGCTGGCTGTATGTGAAGCTGTCGATGGGCCTGCTGCTTTTGGC
>CALDNV010000313.1:0-3931 GCA_937914605.1 uncultured Neisseria sp. | reverse complement strand
GCCTATCGACATCCTGATCGCTTTGGTTTGGATTGCTTACGCCATCGTATTCTTCGGTACGATTGCCAAACGTAAAATCAAACATATCTACGTTGCCAACTGGTTCTACGGCGGTTTCATTTTGGCCGTCGCTCTGTTGCACATCGTCAATAACCTGAGCATTCCTGCGGGCTTCATGAAATCCTATCCGGTTTATGCGGGCGCAATCGATGCTATGGTTCAATGGTGGTATGGCCACAATGCCGTAGGTTTCTTCCTGACCGCAGGCTTCTTGGGCATGATGTACTACTTCGTGCCGAAACAGGCAGGTCGTCCGGTTTACTCTTACCGCCTGTCCGTCGTCCACTTCTGGGCTTTGATTTTCACCTACATGTGGGCAGGTTCCCACCACTTGCACTATACCGCGCTGCCTGACTGGACTCAGTCCTTGGGTATGGTGTTGTCCCTGATTCTGTTCGCACCTTCTTGGGGTGGTATGATTAACGGTATCATGACCTTGTCCGGCGCATGGGACAAACTGCGTACCGACCCTATCTTGAAATTCTTGATCGTTTCCCTCTCCTTCTACGGTATGTCCACCTTCGAAGGTCCGATGATGTCCATCAAAACTGTCAACGCTTTGAGCCACTACACTGACTGGACCGTTGCACACGTTCATGCCGGCGCATTGGGCTGGGTAGGTTTCGTGACCATTGGTTCCGTGTACTACATGATTCCCCGCCTGTTCGGTAAAAATGAAATGTACAGCACCAAATTGGTGGAAGCGCATTTCTGGATTGCGACCATCGGCGTGGTTCTGTATATCGCCTCCATGTGGATTGCAGGGGTATTGCAAGGTCTGATGTGGGGTTCTCTGAATGCGGACGGTACTTTGACCTACTCGTTTGTAGAGTCAGTTAAACGCACCATGCCTTTCTACATGATTCGTTTTACCGGCGGCCTGCTGTACCTGAGCGGTATGTGTATCATGGCATACAACGTTTACCGTACGGCCATCAGTGGCAAAGCGGTTGATGCCGAGATTCCCGCGGTGTCTCAAACCCAGCACCACTAAAAACATAAGAAAAGGCTACCAAAATGAAATTACAACAATTAGCTGAAGAAAAAGTCGGCGTCCTGATTGTATTTACCCTGCTTGTAGTCAGCGTAGGCCTGTTGATTGAAGCCGTGCCGCTGTTCTTTACTAAGGCAGTCACCCAGCCTATTGAAGGTGTGAAACCTTATAACGCTTTGCAAGTGGCTGGTCGCGACATCTATATCCGCGAGGGTTGTTACAACTGTCACTCTCAAATGATCCGTCCGTTCCGTGCGGAAACCGAACGTTACGGCCACTACTCCGTTGCCGGCGAGTCTGTTTATGACCATCCGTTCCAATGGGGTTCCAAACGTACCGGTCCGGACTTGGCACGTGTCGGCGGCCGCTATTCCGACGAATGGCACCGCATCCACCTGCTGAATCCGCGCGACGTTGTGCCGGAGTCCAATATGCCCGCTTTCCCATGGCTTGCCCGCAACAAAGTCGATGCCGAAGCAACCGTGGCGCATATGAAAGCCCTGCGTAAAGTCGGTACGCCTTACAGCGACGAAGAAATTGCCAAAGCGCCTGAAGCCTTGGAAAACAAATCGGAGCTGGATGCGGTGATTGCATACCTGCAAGGCTTAGGCTTGGCATTGAAAAACGTAAGGTAACATCATGGACGTAAACTGGGCCCGCTCGCTCTTTACTGTTTGGGTTTTTATCAGCTTTATCTTAGTGCTTTATATCGTTTTCAATCGACGAAATAAAAAGAACTATGATGACGCCGCCAACAGTATTTTCGAAAATGATGAGGATAAAGAGTCGTCTGAAAAAGACGGGCGATAACAGTTTAGTCCGTGATCACGGAGCAAAATAATGAACACAGCACCCCAATTTACCAGTAATTTCTGGAATATATACATTGCAGTCATCGTCGTGCTCAGCTTTATCGGCTTGGCATGGCTGCTGCTTTCCCAAAACGTTGTGAAGCGTCCTAAAAAGGGCGAAGAAGTCAAAACGACAGGTCATCAATGGGACGGTATCGAAGAATATAACAACCCGTTGCCACGCTGGTGGTTTTGGCTGTATGTCTTTGTCTGGCTGTTCGGTATCGGTTATCTGGTCATGTACCCGGGTTTGGGCGATTATAAAGGCCAGTGGAAATGGAGCAGCCACGGACAATATGATCAGGAAATGGCTAAAGCAGATCAGAAGTACGGCAAAGTTTATGCCAAGTTTGCCAATATGCCGATTGAGCAAGTGGCAAAAAATCCTGAAGCACGCGCCATCGGTCAAAACCTCTTCAATACCTACTGTATCCAATGTCACGGTTCTGATGCCAAAGGTTCCAAAGGCTTCCCGAATTTGACCGACAACGATTGGTTGTGGGGCGGCGAACCTGAGAAAATCCACGAGACCATTGAAAAAGGCCGTACGGCGACGATGGCGGCATGGGGTCCTGCATTGGGTGAAGAGCGGGTAAAAGATGTGGCAAACTATGTCATGTCCTTATCCAAATCCAAAGACCAATACGATGAAGAACGTGCCGCACGCGGTAAAGTATTGTTCAGTGGTCCACCGGCAAACTGCTTTACCTGTCACGGCGACAAAGGTCAAGGTATCCAAGGACTGGGTCCGAACCTGACCGACAACGTATGGTTGTGGGGCGGTACTCAAAAATCGATTATCGAAACCATCACCAACGGCCGACACAGTCAAATGCCGGCTTGGGGTCGTTTCTTGGATAAAGACAAACTCCACATCATGACTGCGTATGTATGGGGTCTGTCCAACAAAGACGGCAAAGCGCCCGTGAAAAAAGCCGAACCTGCTCCCGCACCGGCACCTGCTTCTGCTGCCGCATCATCCGCTGACGCTTCATCTGCGTCCGCACCTGCACAAGCTGAAAAAGCAGCTTCAGCAGCTGATGCAAAAGCGGCCGCTCCTGCCGAAGCCAAGCCGGTAGAAAAAGCAGATGCTTCTTCTGCCAAAGTGGACGGTAAAGCCGTTTTTGAAGCCAACTGTAAAATGTGTCACGGCGGTACCATCCCCGGTGCTCCAGGCATAGGCAAAAAAGACGAGTGGGCCCCGCGCATCAAGCAAGGTAAAGATACCCTGCACAAACACGCGCTCGAAGGCTTTAACTCTATGCCTGCCAAAGGCGGTAACACAAGCCTGAGTGATGACGAAGTCAAAGCAGCGGTTGACTATATGGCCAACCAATCCGGCGCTAAATTCTAAACCATAGAAATTATAGTGGATTAAATTTAAATCAGGACAAGGCGACGAAGCCGCAGACAGTACAGATAGTACGGCAAGGCGAGGTAACGCCGTACTGGTTTAAAGTTAATCCACTATAAAACGCACCTTTTCATAAGGTGCGTTTTTTTATGGGGTCGTCTGAAGTTGCTTTCAGACGACCTGAAGTTCATCCCGTACTTTCATTAGCGCGAAACCAAGTAGGTTCAAACCCCGCCATTGCAATGGATTTTGGGCGCGTGGATCATCTTGGGCAAGTCCGATTCCCCAGATTGCGTCAACCGGGCTGGCTTCTACTAAGATACGGCTGCCGGTGCCAAGCAAAAAGCGTTTCAAATCGGGGTGTTGGGGTTGCCTTCGCAAACGATATCGAAGCGGCGGGCATTCCAAATATCGTTTTTAAAACCGATGACTTGTCTTCCCAAATCCTTAGCCTGTTTGGGGTGGGCAGAAGCGATGATTTGGCGGCGGATATCGTCTGCGCCGAACAGCCTCGCCTTTTCTGCCATCATATAGTGTTCGGCAGTCGCATAGCGGATGCCGTCGATTTCAAAGGGCGCAGGATACCATTGGCTGAAGACGGCTTTATCTATCTCATTTTTATAGTGGATTAACTTTAAACCAGTACGGCGTTGCCTTGCCGTACTATCTGTA
>CALDNV010000312.1:0-14556 GCA_937914605.1 uncultured Neisseria sp. | reverse complement strand
CTCCTCAAACGATTTTCACTTTAAAGCGTTGGCCTAATTTGACCAGGCTTGCTCCGGTTCCAGAGTCTATGAGGTTATCTGCGTTTTTAACTAAAACATCAGTCAACTTAAATATCCTCTATAAAGTTATGCCTTTGGAAATGCCGGATATCTTGAATTATTTGGCGGCAACCTCTGTAACAGGCTTTTTGGCAACGGATAGCGAATATGCTCCGAATCAAGCTAATCAGCATGCCAATATTTCTGAACATGTTAGTGTTAATAGCGATGTGCCTGATAGTCAGATGGTTAAAGATGCAGAAAAAGTGGCAGGTCCTTCGCAAGAGCAGCCACGCGGTTTATTACAGCGCTTAATGCGTAAATTATTGGGAAAACGCTAAAAAGGACATGTAATGAAAGAAAATAAAATTATCTTTACCGGTCCGGTTGGAGTAGGTAAAACAACAGCAATTTCTGCGTTATCTGATGAGCCGCCTGTACAGACAGATGCATCTGCATCAGATATGACGCTGGTTCGTAAGGGGTATACCACCGTAGCAATGGATTATGGTGTGATCCATTTGGATGAAGAAGTCAAAGTTCATTTATATGGTACACCGGGGCAAGAACGTTTTAACTTTATGTGGGAAATTCTAAGCCAGGGTAGTATGGGATTGGTATTGCTTTTGGATAATACACGAACAAACCCATTGAAGGATTTACAATTCTTCTTGGAAGCATTCCGAGAATTATTGAAAACAGCGCCATTAGTAGTAGGCGTTACCAAAATGGATATTCGTTCATTGCCAAGCGTTGATGTATATCAGAAATATTTAGCACAAAATAATTTTAATGTACCGGTTTTTGAGATTGATGCTCGTAGAGAAGATGATGTCAAACAATTGGTTAGCGCAATGTTGTTCTCAATTGATCCGGGTTTAGAGGTATAAAATGGAATCAACACTTTCTTTGCAATCAAATTTATATCCCAGAATTACACCTGCTGGTGCTTATTATGCAGTAACCAGCGATACACCAAGCGCAAGTAGAACATTGCTATATAGCTTATTGCGTGCAAACCCGTCAGAGGTCATTAGTAGCGAAAAAATTCTAGCTTGGGCTGATACCAGTGATATCAATACGGCTTTAAACTTGTTGTACCGTTTGCAACGTTTAGAGTTTTTATATGGTGATGAAAATATTAGTAACGAAGATATTCATTTGACAGACGAGCAGTTGCCGGAATTGTTAGAGCAGTTGTCTAATTCAGGTAAAGCTTTGCTGGCTGATGAGAATGGTCTGTATTTCGCCAATGCTAATTTTCATCATGAAGCTGCGGAAGAGTTGGGCCTGTTGGCAAGCGAGGTGGCTAAGATGGAAGATGGTCATCGTCTGCTGATTCGTAACAATTTGCATATCAATAATAGTGCATGGGGGATTTGTGATCCTTCTGGTCAGAGCGAGTTAACATTTTTCCCATTATATATTGGTGAAACTAAGCTGATTCTAGTTATAGGTGGTATGCCTGACTTAAATAAAGAGGCGTTCGTGACACTGGTTAAAGTGTTGTACCACAGATATGGTAGCCGCCAGCAAACTATATAACTAAAGTTATAATTTGAGAATGGAATAAATATGCAACAATTATTAATCTCTGTGTTGAGTGATTTAAATAATACTTCTCCCGATATTACAGCTTCAGCTGTAATATCGACTGATGGTTTGCCAATTGCTACAATGCTTCCATCACATTTGAATGCGGACAGAGTTGGTGCTATGTCTGCAACATTGTTGGCATTGGGCAACCGTTCAGTGCATGAGCTGGCATGTGGTGAGTTGGATCAAGTGATGGTTAAAGGTAAAACAGGTTATATTCTGTTGAGTCAAGCAGGTGATAATGCAGTATTGGCACTGATGGCGAAGGAAAGCGGTAAGCTGGGTTTGATCTTGCTGGATGCTAAACGTGCTGCTAAACATATTGCAGAAATTTTATAAAACCGCATATAAATCATATCATTAATGATAATAGGGGATTAATTCTTGACTTCTTGTTTTTTTAAGATATAATTCCCCTTCTAATTCCCCGATAGCTCAGTCGGTAGAGCGACGGACTGTTAATCCGCAGGTCCCTGGTTCGAGCCCAGGTCGGGGAGCCAAATATCAAAAGCCTGAACATCAAAAATATGTTCAGGCTTTTTTATAAGGTAAATTGTATTGATATTTTCTTTATTCAATTGTTTAGTGAAATTGAATTGTTGTCATAAAAGCGCAAACCTGTTGCATCTTACAAATAGTAGCAATGCATGGACGGATTTTCAGACGACCTTGGATTCGAATTTGAAGTGCAACTTTTCATAACAGAAAAAGGCCAGTATGCGGCAAGTGTTGCACTTCAAATCCGAATCTGCCGACCTCTTCAAACTATTCGCAGTTTGATACTTTTGATCAAGATTCTCAGTTTAAAAATACTGAAAGCCAGTACCTGCAGACGGTAAATTTGCACTAAATCCCTATTTTTCAAAGGTCGTCTGAAACCATCCTTTCTTCATATGAAACCGTCTTTTTCGCATCAAACCATATATCAAACTGTAAAAATACAATAAAATCCCATATTAGACTGAAAATCACGGAGTAAACATGAAACTGAAAACCCTTACCCTCACTGCTGCCCTGCTGGCCCTAACCGCTTGCGACAACAAAGTCCAAACCAGCGTCCCTGCTGACAGCGCGCCTGCGGCTTCAGCAGCATCCGCTGCGCCTGTCGCTTTGGTTGAAGGGCTTAACTACACCACTCTCAGTACGCCTATTCCTCAGCAACAAGCAGGCAAAGTCGAAGTCCTCGAATTTTTCGGCTACTTCTGTCCGCACTGTGCCCACCTCGAGCCCGTTTTGAGCAAACACGTCAAAACCTTCAAAGACGACACCTACCTTCGTACTGAACACGTTGTTTGGGGCGATGAGATGAAGCCGTTAGCGCGCCTTGCTGCCGCCGTCGATATGGCGGCCGCAGACACCAAAGACATTGCAAACAGCCATATCTTTGATGCTATGGTTAATCAGAAAGTCAAGCTGCAAGACCCTGAAACCCTCAAAAAATGGTTGAACGAGCAAACCGCTTTTGACGGCAAAAAAGTCCTCGCTGCCTACGAATCTCCCGAAAGCCAAACCCGCGCAGACAAAATGGCAGAGCTGACCAATACCTACAAAATCGACGGCACGCCTACCGTCATTGTCGGCGGTAAATACAAAGTCGAATTTGCCGACTGGGAATCAGGTATGAAAACCATAGACCTGCTTGCAGACAGAGTACGCGAAGAACAGAAAACTGCCAAATAATCCCAAAAAGCAAACAGCCGTCCGAAACTGCGATTTCAGGACGGCTGTTTTCACAAAAAATCCGGCAAAAAACCAAGAGGGACAGAGAAACGGGCGCACATCCCCCATATCCCTTATAATATCCCCCATTCCCATTTTTTCAGACGACCTACGACACAAAAGGTCGTCTGAAACCCAAAATACAAGAGAACACCATGAAATTCATCGACGAAGCAAAAATCGAAGTCGCCGCAGGCAAAGGCGGTAATGGCGCAACCAGTTTCCGCCGCGAAAAATTCGTACCGCGCGGCGGTCCTGATGGCGGCGACGGCGGCAAAGGCGGTAGCGTCTGGGCAGAAGCCGACGAAAACACCAACACCCTCGTCGAATACCGCTTCGTCAAACGCTACCAGGCCAAAAACGGCGAAAAAGGCCACGGCTCCGACCGCCACGGCGCAGGTGCGGACGACATCGTCCTCAAAATGCCCGTCGGCACCCTCATCCGCGACCTCGACACCGACGAAATTGTCGCCGACCTCACTTACCACGGCCAGCGCGTCTGTTTAGCCAAAGGCGGCAAAGGCGGCTTGGGCAACATCCACTTCAAATCTTCCGTCAACCGCGCGCCCAAACAATCCACGCCCGGCGAAGAGGGCGAAACCCGTTCCCTGCAACTTGAGCTTAAAGTCCTCGCCGATGTCGGCTTATTAGGCATGCCCAACGCCGGTAAATCCACCCTGATTACCGCCGTATCCGCCGCACGCCCCAAAATCGCCAACTACCCCTTCACCACCCTGCATCCGAACTTAGGCGTCGTGCGCATCGACGAAAACCACAGCTTCGTCATGGCCGACATCCCCGGTCTGATTGAAGGCGCAGCAGAAGGCGCAGGCCTCGGCCACCGCTTCCTCAAACACTTATCACGCACCGGCCTGCTGCTGCACGTCGTCGATTTGGCGCCCTTCGACGAAACCGTCAATCCCGCTGAAGAAGCCCTTGCCATCATCAACGAATTGCGCAAATACGATGAAGAACTCTACGGCAAACCGCGCTGGCTGGTGCTGAACAAACTTGATATGCTTGACGAAGAAGAAGCCCAAGCACGCACCGCCGCCTTCCTCGAAGCCATCGGCTGGGACTACCCGAAACCAGACGACCGCTTCCAATTCGACATGGAAACCCCGCGCCTCTTCCAAATCAGCGCACTGACCCACCAAGGCACGCAGGAATTGGTACACCAAATCAACCAATACCTGACTGAGAAAAAACGCATTGAAGCCGAGAAAGCCGAAGCGGAGCAGGCAGCGGCAAATGTTGAGATTGCCGAGCAGCAGCCTAAAACGGATACAGGCGTATTCAAGCCGGAATAAAAAATTTCAGACGACCTTTGTTTGATAAAGAGGTCGTCTGAATATAATATTTATCCAATATTGCGGATATTTCATATGTATACGATTCATAAAGATTTTAATTTTCTAAAAAATTTGCTAACTGAATTTTTATCTCAGCCTGACTTAATTGAGCGCTTCCAAATCATGAAACAAACAAAAATTTCTGGTTGGGAAACTTGGTTTCAAATTGAACTAGCGATATTTTTACAACAACATGAAAATGTTGCTGAATGGGAGCGTGAATCACGGCATTCTCTAGATAAAAGAAAAAAAGACTACCGAAATAATGTATCAATTGATTTTTATATCAGGCAAAAGTATGCCCAAGAATCAATCCCCTTGGAAATTAAACAAAATGAAGTTGCTCGAAAATGCATTAAAAACATGATTGATGACATTAAGAAATTTAGAAGTATAAGACCTTCAAGTCTAAGAACAGGAAGAGAGCCATGGTGTTTGGGCATTCATAACAAAGTAACTGAAAAAACCATTCGAGACTATCTAATCGACTATGAACTTAATTACCTTGAAAACTGTCTTTGGATACATGAGATTCCCAATACAGAATATATGGTTACATTATTTTAATCTCGTCTCTAAATTTCATAAATTATCTATTGAATAGAGCATATGACCACCATCTACAACACCCTGACCCGTCAAAAAGAACCTTTCATCCCCATCGACCCTAAGAACGTGCGTATGTACGTTTGCGGCATGACCGTTTACGACTATTGCCACTTGGGCCATGCCCGCGTGATGGTGGTGTTCGACATGATTGCCCGCTGGCTGCGCGAGTGCGGTTATCCGCTCACTTATGTGCGCAACATCACCGACATCGACGACAAAATCATCGCCCGGGCGGCTGAAAACGGCGAAACCATCGGCGAACTGACCGCGCGTTTCATTCAGGCTATGCACGAAGATGCCGATGCTTTGGGCGTGTTGCGTCCGGATATTGAGCCGAAGGCGACGGAAAACATTCCGCAAATGATTGCCATGATTGAAACCCTGATTCAAAACGGCAAGGCATACCCTGCCGCAAACGGCGACGTTTACTACGCCGTGCGCGAGTTTTCCGCTTACGGGCAATTATCGGGCAAATCGTTGGACGATCTGCGCGCAGGCGAGCGCGTGGAAGTGGACGGTTTCAAACGCGATCCGCTTGATTTTGTGTTGTGGAAAGCCGCCAAAGCAGGCGAACCGGCATGGGAAAGCCCGTGGGGTAACGGTCGTCCGGGTTGGCATATCGAATGCTCTGCCATGAGTGAAAACCTGTTCGGCGATACTTTCGACATTCACGGCGGCGGCGCGGATTTGCAGTTCCCGCACCACGAAAACGAAATCGCCCAAAGCGTCGGTGCGACAGGGCATACCTGCGGCCACGACCACGCGCAAACCCACCACGGTCAAAGTATCGCCAGTCACGTCAAATACTGGCTGCACAACGGCTTTATTCGTGTGGACGGCGAAAAAATGTCCAAATCGTTGGGCAACTTTTTCACTATCCGCGAAGTGTTGAAGCAATACGACCCCGAAGTCGTGCGTTTCTTCATCCTGCGCGCCCACTACCGCAGCCCGCTGAACTACTCCGACGCGCATCTGGACGACGCAAAAGGCGCGCTGACACGCCTGTACACCACCTTGAAAAACACCCCAGCCGCCGCGTTCGAATTGTCCGAAAACGCCAACGACTACACCCGCCGCTTCTACGCCGCCATGAACGACGATTTCGGTACGGTTGAAGCCGTTGCCGTATTGTTTGAACTGGCTGGTGAAGTGAATAAAACCAATGATGCGCACCTCGCCGGCTGTCTGAAAGCCTTGGGTGGCATCATCGGCCTGTTGCAACGCGATCCGACCGAGTTCCTGCAAGGCGGCGCGGTTTCAGATGGCCTCTCCAACGAAGAAATCGAAGATTTAATCGCCCAGCGGAAACAGGCTCGCGCCGATAAAAACTGGGCAGAGTCCGACCGCATCCGCGACCTTCTGAACGAACACAAAATCATTCTGGAAGACAACGCCAGCGGCACGACTTGGCGGCGCGGCTAATTTGCTTTGATACGAAAAAAGGTCGTCTGAAAACATTTTCAGACGACCTTTATATATATTTGGTTGGAAACCGTGATGTGTGTACTTTAATCTTCTAACAGGTTCTTCTTGATGACCGCAGGATTCCCCGCGGCGACGCAATACGGCGGCACATCTTTGGTTACTACGGCCCCTGCGCCGATGACTGCTCCTTTACCTACCCGGACGCCGCCCATAATAATCGCGCGCCGTCCGATCCAAACATCATCCTCAATCACAATCGGATTGATTTCCGTATAGCCCTCATATTTCAAAGTCTCACGGTTAAACTTGTGATTATTAGAATAAAACAAACACTCCGGCCCCATCATGACATTATTGCCTATCGTCAAGCCGTAGCAAATTTCGCAATGAACGCCGATGCCCGAGTTATCGCCGATCACCGTATCCGGCATGACATACGCGCCTTTTTCAATATTGACGTTTTTGCCGATATGCGAGGAAATTCCCGATGCAAGGAAAGATCTGATTTTTTGAGAAGGCGGTCCTATAACCCTCATATAAGACTGAGGCAACATTCCGCCCAGTCCGCGCAGCAGCCAAGAACACATTTTTATTTTAATACTCATCCGATTTTCCATTTTGAGGCAGGTTCACATGAGACACGCGTTGTAAGATGAAGTTTATGAAAAATGGTAAATTTCGGTATATGCATAATCTGATTCACAATCACAAGCTACATAATGCTGTTTGTGATGGATTTGTTAGAATAAGTATGGATTTGAATGAACAGCGGCTTACTGCTTCAAAACCAATCTGCTGCCCGAATATACAGCCTGATAGCAGATAGCACTAAAAACCTTATTTACAACAAATATCGCCCGGTCGAACGCCTAGCAACAATACGTTATTCCAGTAAATTCGCTAGCCATGCCGAAAAATAACGATATTTTAGGCCTCTAGTCAGAGTAAAGGTAATATCCTCTTGACAAACAAACAAAAATTATCAATAATCGCCAGCTTGTTTGAAGCATAGGCACATCCCCTATGCCCGCTTAATCGAAAGGAAACAACATGAAACAAGGTATCCACCCTAATTACCACGAAATCAACGTTACCTGCTCCTGCGGTAACAAATTCGTCACCAAATCCGCTCTGGAAAAAGACAGCTTCAACATCGAGGTTTGCTCTTTGTGCCATCCGTTCTACACCGGTACTCAAAAAATCGTCGACACTACCGGTCGCGTGGATAAATTCAACAACAAATTCGGCAACCTGTTCAAACGCTAATCGCCGCTTTGTGACAAAAAAGACTGCTATACGCAGTCTTTTTTGTTTTCATGCCCTAAAAACAGTCAATTTGGAACTCAATGACATACTGTGTAGCGTAACAAACAACGGTTTATACGCCGATATGTTTCCATCATCAAGAATGGGTAAATGATTTATCTAAATTATTTGCTGAGTATTTGTTCGTCTTATGCGGATGATGTATTTGTGCAACATATTTTCACAATATGCAAAAAAGTTATGCGAAATACTTGCATTTAAATTTCATTTTTTTACAATTGCAGGTGCAACTTTCTTCAAGTGACTATCACCGTTAAGACCATGCGGTGTCCCTTTTTCAGTTTACGGGGAAAAGAGAAGCTTGAATAACGTCCTTACACCCACCACAAAAGGTAAAAAAAACATGAAAAAATTCAATGTAAAAGTATTAAGCATGGCTGTTGCGGCAGCCGTAGTGAGCGGCGCAGCGGCCGCAGAAGAAGTAAACTTCGCACAAGCCGTCACAGAAAAAAATCAGGGGAAAGCAGCATTTTTTACTGTTTTCGGCGAAGGTACGACGTTTGATAAAGATACCGGTAAGCTGACTTTCAAAAAAGATAGCGATGCACTGCTTTTGAAAACCTTAGAGTTAGAACAAACCATTAATGGTTTTGCGTCTGGTTCAAATTTCATTACAACTGATGCCAATGGTAAAAAAACCGTCCGTAAAGCCACTAATGAAGATATCGAAGCCGACAGCCTGAAAGGTGTAGGCTTGGCAGGCGGCCTTACTGCCGTCAATGCCCGCGTGGACAAATTGGCAGAAGAAACATCGGCTGCTTTAGATGATCAAGACGAAACCATCGAAGAACTGAAAACTGCCATTACCACCAATGGTAATCGTATTGCTGAAGTTGCCACGGGTGTGAACGATCTGAATAAATCAGTCACCAAAATGGGAGAGGACATTTCCTCCAAATTTGACGAAGTGGACAGTGAAATTTCCAAAGCTTCATCTGAGCTCTCCGAATCCATTGAAAAAGTAAGCGAAGACGTAACCGCAGTAAACACCCGTGTGGACAGCCTGGCACAAGACGCAGCGGATGCCAAAGCCAACGCCAAAGCCGCCGAAGACAAAGTAACCGCGCTTTCTGCTAACGTTGACAGCAAAATAAAAGAAGCCAAAGATGCCTCCGATAAAGCTGTGGATGCTGCTGATAAAGCCAAAGACGCCGCCGATAAAGCAGTGGATGCTGCTTCTAAAATTGATGCAGTTGCCGATAAAGCCGACCAGGCAAGCAAAGGCGTAGAAGTTTTGGCTAAATCACTGGAGGCGGTAACTGAACAAACTGCCTTATCCATTGCAGAAAACACTCAAAAATTTGATGGCTTTAAAGAAGGTGATGAAATCGTCGTTACCGATGATAAAGGTATCAAATCTATCAAAAAAGCTACCAAAGAAGATGTTGAGCAGGACGAATTTGGCGGACTGGGCTTGAAAGAAGTTGCAGCGAAACACGACCAAAGTCTTGCTGATTTGACCGCTGAGGCTGAAAGAGCTAAAAAGGCTGCCGAACAAGCCGCATTTGCAGCAATCGAAAATGCCCAAGAACTCAACGGTTTCAAAGAAAAAGATGAAATCATCGTTACCGATGACGATGGTGTTAAGTCTGTCAAAACAGCAACCAAAGAAGATGTTGAAGCCGACGAGTTTAAAGGTCTGGGCTTGAAAGAAGTTGTCGCAACGCACGATGAAGCGTTGGGTGACTTGACTGAAACCGTCAACGACAACAGTGAGGCATTAGTAAAAACCGCGGAAGTTGTTAACGCTATCAGCGCAGATGTGAATGCTAATAAAGCGGCAATCGAAACTAAAGCTGACAAAACTGATTTCGAAGAATTGGCAAAATACACTGCCGATATGGGCAAAAAAGTTAACGACATCGGTGACGAAGTTACCAGCCTGAGTGATGCGACTACAACAGCTGTTGCCCGTATTGATGAAGACATCGTTAATTTGAAAAAAGCAGGCTTAACTGCAGCCGATGCTTTAGAAGCTAACCGTCAAGACATCGATGCCAATAAAGCAGCAATTGCTGAAAATACTGCTTCTCTGAAAGAGCAAGAGAAAGCTAACGAAGGCTTTAACAATGCGATTGCTAGCTTGGATGAAGATATCAGTACTTTGAAAAAAGTAGGTTTGGCTGCAGCTGATGCGTTAGAAGTTAACCGCCAAGACATTGATGCTAACAAAGCAGCAATTGATAAAAAAGCCGACAAAGCTGATTTCGAAGAATTGGCAAAATATACTGCCGATATGGGCAAAAAAGTTAACGACATCGGTGATGAAGTAACTGCCCTGAGTGATGCAACTAGCGCAGCTATCACTCGTCACGATAAAGACATCGTTGACTTGGCACAAGCAGGTCTGAAAGCAACTGAGGCTTTAGAAGCCAACCGTAAAGATATTGATGCCAATAAGAAATACATCGGTGATCTCGCATTAGCTGGCAAAGCAGCTGCTGATGCTTTAGAAGCTAACCGTCAAGATATCGACGCCAACAAAGCAGCAATCGCTGAAAATACTGCCGCTCTTGAAGAGCAAAAAGAAGCTAACGAAGGCTTCAACAACGCCATCACCAGCCTGGATAAAGACATTGGTGACCTTGCCTTGGCAGGTAAAGCAGCGATGGAAGCTTTAGAAGTTAACCGTCAAGATATTGATGCCAACAAAGCAGCAATTGACAAAAAAGCTGATAAAGCTGATATTGAAACTGCTAAAAATGCAGCTGTTGAAGCTGAAAAATCAGCTAGGTCTGTACAAGGTTCTGTTGAAGTTGCCCAAAAATCTGCTGAAACTGCTGAAAGCCATGCCAAAGCTGCACAAACATCCGCTGATGCTGCCAATAATGTAGCAAGTGCGGCGCAAACTGCTGCTGCTCAAGCCCAAGATGCAGTTAAAGCTAATGCCACACAAGTTGCCGCTAACAAAGCCGATATTGCTACGCTGCAAACAGCAAGCAACCAACACGCTGCAGGCATTGCTAAAAACTCAGCGCGTATCGACAGCTTGGATAAAAACGTAGCTAATCTGCGCAAAGAGACCCGCCAAGGCCTGGCTGCACAAGCAGCCCTCAGCGGTCTGTTCCAACCTTACAGCGTTGGTAAGTTCAACGTTACCGCTGCTTTGGGTGGTTTCAAATCTGACACCGCAGTTGCAGTCGGTGCTGGCTACCGCTTCAATGAAAACTTTGCGGCTAAAGCCGGTCTTGCAGTGGGTACCTCTTCAGGCGGCTCTGCATCTTACAACGTAGGCGTGAACTACGAATGGTAATACCGGTTTAGTGTTAAATAGGTATCAAACCCGCAGCTATGCTGCGGGTTTTTTGTTTTGTCTGGCGGGTTTGCTCAAGCGTACATGAATCTCGAAGAAAAGGCTTAACTCCTGAAGCCTATACATAAAGAGAGGTCGTCTGAAAACCCAATTTCAGTTTTCAGACGACCTCTCTCTCTTAGATTTCCTGCCGATTACATTCCGGGGAACATTCCTTTCATACCCTTCATGCCTTTAGCCATACGCATCAGTTTGCCCAGTCCTTTTCCGCTAAACATTTTCATAACTTGTTGCGATTGTTCAAACTGTTTGAGCATTTTGTTGACTTCCTCTACGCTGGTGCCGGCACCTGCGGCAATGCGGCGTTTGCGGCTGGCTTTGAGCAGGGCTGGGTTGGCGCGTTCTTTGGGTGTCATGGAGTTGATGATGGCTTCGACTTTACCCATGGCTTTTTCTGCCGTGCCTTCGGGAATTTGTTTGGAAATCTGACCCAGTTCGCCCGGCATTTTTGACATCAGGCTTTCCAGTCCGCCCATATTGCGCATTTGCTGGATTTGTTCTTTAAAATCATTGAGGTCGAAGCCTTTGCCTTTTTGCAGCTTTTTCGCCATTTTGGCGGCAGCTTCTTCGTCTATGCCTTTTTGGACATCTTCAATCAGGCTTAATACGTCGCCCATACCGAGGATACGGCTGGCGATACGGTCTGGGTAGAAGGGTTCGAGTCCTGTGATTTTTTCACCGATACCGATAAATTTGATGGGTTTTCCGGTAACGTGGCGTACAGACAATGCCGCGCCGCCGCGTGAATCGCCATCCATTTTGGTCAGGATGACGCCGGTCAGCGGCAAGGCTTCGTTAAATGCTTGTGCGGTGTTTACAGCGTCTTGACCCAACATGGCATCGACGACAAATAAAGTTTCTACAGGATTGACGGCTGCGTGCAGCGCTTTGATTTCATTCATCATTTCTTCGTCAATCGCCAAGCGTCCGGCGGTATCGACCATCAAGACGTCGTAAAAGTGTTTTTTTGCATAATCAATCGCAGCAGTGGCAATTTCGACGGGTTTCTGATTGGAATCGGAAGGGAAGAAGTCAATGCCGACTTGCTCAGCCAAAAGGCGCAACTGTTCGATAGCGGCAGGGCGGTACACGTCGGCTGAAACGACCAAGACTTTTTTCTTCTGTTCGTTTTTCAGCAGGCGGGCAAGTTTGCCGACGGTGGTGGTTTTACCAGCACCTTGCAGACCTGCCATTAAGACAACAGCAGGCGGTACAGCCGCCAAGTCCAAAGAGGAATTTTCCTTGCCCATCAATTCGATCAGGGCTTGGTTGACGACACCGATAAAGGCTTGATCAGGGGTCAGGCTGCCGGCAACTTCCTGTCCGAGGGCTTTTTCTTTGACGTTGTTGACAAATTCTTTTACGACGGGCAGGGCAACGTCCGCTTCGAGCAGGGCAAGGCGGACTTCCCGTAGAGCCTCTTTGATGTTGTCTTCTGTCAGTTTTGCTTGACCGCGGATATTTTTGAAAACTTTACTAAAGCGGTTGGTTAAGTTGTCTAACATGCTTGTCCTTGGTAATGATAATAGCTGCCCTGTTCAGGGCATTCTTTGCTAAAATAAAATTGAGATTATTTTACACTATCGCGTGCGGTTATGTATGCGCGCCAAGAAAGTTTGTTATGCCGACTATCCTGATTTGCCTGATACTGGTGTATGCCGGATTGGGTATATTCGTTTGGTTCAACCACAAGACCCGAGAGATTAAAGATTATCCTCTAAAAGCCGAGTTGGCTGTTTTGGGTGCTGCGCTGACCATGCACGGTGCCGTATTGCTTATGCCTGTCATTCAAGACAAGATTTTGATCATGGGCTTTGGGTATTCCATCAGTTTGATTGTGTGGTTGATGCTGCTGGTGTATTTCGTTGGTAGTTTTTTCTATCGTCTGCGCGGATTACAGCTGCTTTTGTATCCGTGTGCAGCGTTAACCTTGTTATTGGGTGCGCTGTTCCCTGGGAAATATGTCGGTTACCAAATCAATGATTTGCCGTTTATGTCGCACATTGGTACATCGTTGCTAGCATACGGTTTATTTGGCATTGTGACCTTGTTTGCCGTTTTGATTTTGCTGCTCAACCGTAACCTGCATAGGCGACGTGTTTCCAGTTTGTCCGGTTTTCTGCCGTCTTTACTGAGTTTGGAAAAGCTCATGTTCCAGGGGATGTGGGTAGGTTTTATCTTATTAACCTATTCGGTTGTCAGCGGGACATTTTTTGCAGAGGCTGTATTCGGTAAACCCGTTACATTTACCCATAAAACCGTATTCGGCATTCTCTCATGGATAATTTACGGTGCGTTGCTGCTTAAGCACAGTATGACGGCATGGCGAGGTAAAAAAGCAGCCGTTTGGACAATCATCGGGTTTGTCAGCCTAATGTTCGCTTATGTAGGAAGCAAGTTTGTATTGGAAATCTTGCTGCAGCGTTAAGATGAGAGTTATTCAGGTAATAGTGTATTTGGATTAATAAAGGTCGTCTGAAAGGGATTTCAGACGACCTTTACTGTTGATTGAGTTTGGTTTGAGAATATTTTGAAATAAAAGTCTTTGTATTTCAGGTTGTTGTTAGGTTTTGTGGAATTTTTTGCGGTTTGGGGATTGACGGTTTTCGAGGGGAGGGGTATAGTTCGGTTCTTCGCTGCTTCGGCGGTGATTGAACGAACAGGTAAGTATATCACAGTTGGTCTGATTTTTCGAGGTTTTGAGAAAAGTTTTGATTGACAATGAGATGAAATGCTTTATAATTCGTTTTCGCTCTTTAACAAAACAGATTACCGATAAGTGTGAGTGCGACAGCCTCACACTGTTTGAAAGACAGACAAGATGATGTTTTAGACATTGTTCTGTTGGTTTCTTTGAAGCAGACCAGAAGTTAAAAAGTTAGAGATTGAACATAAGAGTTTGATCCTGGCTCAGATTGAACGCTGGCGGCATGCTTTACACATGCAAGTCGGACGGCAGCACAGAGAAGCTTGCTTCTTGGGTGGCGAGTGGCGAACGGGTGAGTAACATATCGGAACGTACCGAGCAGTGGGGGATAACTAATCGAAAGATTAGCTAATACCGCATATATTCTGAGGAAGAAAGCAGGGGACCATTTGGCCTTGCGCTGTTTGAGCGGCCGATATCTGATTAGCTAGTTGGTGGGGTAAAGGCCTACCAAGGCGACGATCAGTAGC
>CALDNV010000311.1:0-14592 GCA_937914605.1 uncultured Neisseria sp. | reverse complement strand
CTCTTTGAGCTAAGGCGAGGCAACGCCGTACCGGTTTAAAGTTAATCCACTATAAAAGGTCGTCTGAAACCCGCGATACAGGCTTTCAGACGACCTTTCTTATTGCTTAAGAACGTTGAAACAGATTATTTGGCTGCTTCAGGCTGGCTGGCTGCTTGGCTGGCGGCTGCCGCTTTATCGCCTTCTTTGGCGAAGTATTTGGCGTGGATTTTGTCGTATTCGCCGCTGTCGCGTACTTTTTTCAGCGCTTCGTTCAGCATTTTGACGGTCGCTTCGTCGCCTTTGCGTGCGGCTATGCCGTAGTTTTCAATCGTGAAATCAGGCAGGGTGATGAAGTCCATGCTTTTGGTCGGGTTGTTTTTCACATAGTTGGCGATGACCGCGCTGTCGCTGACTACGGCATCCACGCCGCCGTTTTCCAGCTCTTTGATGACCAAAGGAACGCTCTCGAAGCGGGCGATTTTAGGATTGTCGTTGCCCAAGAGTTTGGAAACGGAGAAGTCGCCGGTTTGTCCGGTAACGACACCGACTTTCGCCATGTTTTTGAGGTCGTCTGAAGAGGCGACTTTTTTACCTTTGGGAACGAGGACGACTTGGGTGATTTCAAAATAAGGGTCGGTGAAATCCATGGACTGCTTGCGCTCGTCGGTAATGGTTACGCCGGAGATGACGATATCCGTATCGCCGTTTTTGAGCGCGGGGAAGAGGCTGTCCCAAGGCTGGTGTTTGAATTCGACTTTGAATCCGCCGGCTTTTGCCATCGCGTTCATCAAATCGACGTCGAAACCTTCAACGTTGCCGGCGGAATCCAATGATTCGAAAGGGGCGAATTCGGCGTTGGCGGCGACGCGGTACACTTTGTCGGCTTTAGAGGCTGACGAGGAAGCATCTTTGCTTTGGCCGCCGCAAGCGGAGAGTGCCAGCGCGGAGCAGGCGAGGGCGGCTGCAATCCATTTTTTCATGTTCATGGGGAGGTTCCTTCTTTACGGATATTAATAAATAAACGGATAGTTTAACACGGTTTGGGGAAGTCGCTACGCGTCAGTGGTCTTTTTCGCGGAAAAAAGCGTAGGTTACGTCATGGAAGAGGTCGGTATGCGGGCTGTCTTCGTAGTTCAATTCGGCGAGTGCGTCTTCGAAGGCAAGCTGGATGGACTCGACGGCTTCGTTTGCCATCTCGGACGGCAGCGAACGGATCAGGCCTTTGAGGGCGGTGGCGAGGACGTGGTTCTGCATACGCAAAACGTCGTTGGCTTCTTCCAAATATTCGAGGCGTTGTTCGATGCTGCTCATGATGTGTTCCTGGGAATCTGTTAAAATACCGCATTATAGCAAATCACGGCATTCGCTATGCGCGTGAAATGAAATGACACAACGGAAGAACGAAAGCTAAAAATGGATACGAATCGTCCCGATACGCCACAACAAACGGATGAAAGCCTGGATTGGGAAAGCCGCTTGGAAAAGCTGCGGCAAACCCGCCAATTGAACGCACCTTACACACACGCGCCTTTGGTGCGCGAATCTCAAGAGCCTGCCTTCGAGCAGAAGCCCAAAGCCAAGTCGGTCAAGCTCGACGATGCCAACCGCGATGCCGTCTTGACGGAATATCTGCGCAAATGGCAGGAGGAACACAACGCCATGCTGGAGGAAGAAGCCGCTGAAACGGCGGAGACCGATGCGATGGTGATTTTGCAGGAAAACTGGCTGAACGCGCAGTCTTCGCTGCAAATGAGCGCGTCCGACAGGCAAATCGAGTCCACGCGCACGGTTTGGCTGAACCCGAAACGTAAAACAGTCGAATTTGACGCGCCGGCAAAAGCAGAGGCAGAGTCGTCTGAAAACGAAAATCCGCAGGCGCAAGAGCAGGTTTCAGACGACCCCAAAGACGAAACGCCGCCGATTACCGTCCATATCAACGTGTTGAACCCGCAGGTCATCAACCGCAGGGAAGTGTTCTGCATTTCCGAGCAAGACCTGAGCGAGCGTTTGATCAAACGCCTGCGCCCGCACGTCGCCGACGCCGTCAACGGCATGATACGCACCGCCGTGCAGAAACAAATGGCGCTGTTTACCTACCAGCTCCAACAAACCCTCAGCGAACAGGCGCCCGATTTGGTAGAACAGCTTTTGGATTACAACGTGAAAAAAATCCTGAACGACATCAAATACGAAATGAAATACAGTCAGGGAAACAAAAAAGCGTGATCACGCCGCCGCTTCAGGTATCGGACTGAAAATGCTGATTTTTCCGCCGGTTTTGTATATAATGGCGGCTCACGTTATCGTGATTTAACTCCTTTCAAATAATTTATGCCCGATGAACCGTCGGGCATTTTTTTGGGCGTGGATTTTATGAACAAAAACAAATGGATTTGGATACTGATTGTTGCCGCCGTGGTAGTCAGTTATCAAAAAATGCAGCAGGGGCGGCAAGGTCGGGCAGCGGATGCCGTACCAACCCAAACGCAGCCCCAAACCCAAGCGGAAAAACGCCAATCCGAGCAGTCTGAATCCAAAAAATCGCAACCGAAGCAGCCGAAATCCGACCGCCAAGCAGGGCAGGGCAGTGCGGAACAAATATTGCAGCAAGCCTTTGAAAACCAACAGAGCGATATTCAGGTGAAAGGCGCGGGTACGGTTCTCAAAACACTGCCCGACGACAACCAAGGCACGCGTCATCAGCGGTTTATCTTGAAACTGTCGAGCGGGCAAACGCTTTTAGTGGCGCACAACATCGACCTCGCCGACAAAATCAAAGGCTTGAAAAAAGGCGATAAAGTCGGCTTCTATGGCGAATACGAATGGTCGGAGCAGGGCGGCGTCCTCCATTGGACGCACCACGACCCCGCAGGCCGCCATGCCGACGGCTGGCTGGAACACGACGGGCGGATTTATCAATAAAAGCTTGGAACGATTGCAAAAGGTCGTCTGAAAAACGTTTTCAGACGACCTTTTGTCATTCGCCGCCAAACTTGAAAGACGGCGCAAATAAGCGCAAAATGTTAACAAGTTAACCTATGGCTTCTCTTATTTATAGTGGATTAACTAAATCAGGACAAAGCGACGAAGCCGCAGACAGTACAGATATAGTGGATTAAAATAAAAATGAGACAAGGCGGCAACGCCCGCCGTGTACGGATAGTACATAAGGGCGTTGGCAACGCCGTATCATTGCAATTTTAATCCACTATAGTACGGAACCGATTCACTTGGTGCTTCAGCACCTTAGAGAATCGTTCTCTTTGAGCTAAGGCGAGGTAACGCCGTACTGGTCTAAAGTTAATCCACTATAAGACATCAAACAAACCTGCTGAACAAGATTGGAAAACAAATGAGTAAAAAACTCCACCCGCAGACGCTCGCCATACGCGGCGGCAAAGAGCAAACCGAATACCGCGAACACAATCAGGCATTGTTCCTCACCAGCAGCTTCATGTGGGACAGCGCCCAACATGCCGCCGATTTGTTTTCCAAAAAAATCAAAGGGTTCACTTATACCCGTACCGCCAACCCGACCATCGCCGCTTTTGAAAAGCGCATCGCCGCTTTGGAAGGCGCAGAACGCGCGGTCGCCACTTCGACGGGTATGTCCGCGATTCAGGCGGCGTTTTTCACCTTCCTGCAGGCGGGCGACCATGTGATTTCCAGCCGCAGCCTGTTCGGCACGACCGTCGGCTTTATCAATAACATCGTCACCAAATTCGGCATCGAAGTGAGCCATGTGTCGCCGACCGATGTGGACGAATGGAAAGCCGCCGTCAAAGCCAACACCAAACTGCTGTTTTTGGAAACGCCTTCCAACCCCTTGGGCGAAGTGGCCGACTTGGAAGCCTTGGCAGAATTGGCGCACAGCATCGGCGCGCTTTTGGTGGTGGACAACAGCCTGCTGTCGCCCGTCGGCTCGCAGCCTTTGAAACACGGCGCGGATATTTCCGTTTCCTCCGCAACCAAAGCCATCGACGGACACGGGCGCGTGATGGGCGGCGTGTTGGCGGGTTCGGAAGAATTGATGACGCAGGTCGCCGTTTACTGCAACTCTTGCGGGCTGGCGATGTCGCCGTTTAACGCATGGCAGTTGTTGAGCGGCGTGGAAACCCTGTCGCTGCGTATGGAAAAACAGTTCGACAACGCCCTGAAAATCGCCCAATGGCTGCAAGCGCAGCCGCAGGTTCAAGCCGTGTACTACACCGGATTGCCCGACCATCCGCAGGCGGAGCTTATCCGCAAGCAGCAAAACGGCGGCGGCATCGTCATCGGCTTTGAAGTCGCCGACACTGACGCCGCGTGGAAAATCGTCGACAGCGTTGAACTCTTCTCCCGTACCGCCAACCTCGGCGACGTGCGCTCGACCATTACCCACCCGTGGACAACCACACACGGCAGGATGCAGCCCGAAGAAAAACTCGCCGCCAATATCCGCCCCGGACTGGTGCGCCTGTCCGTCGGTTTGGAATATGTCGATGATTTGATTGACGATTTGAAACAGGCGTTGGCGCGTTAAGCCAAACGCCCGACAGACGGCATTTGCTGAACCATTACATTTCAGACGACCTTTTGGCGTTTCAAAGGTCGTCTGAAAACATTAAAATACACACAACATCAAATAAGGAAATCAATTATGAGTGAAGCGGAATTTTCCGATTGGGCGATGAAAATCTGCCTGACCGGACTGGTTATTTTCTTGGGCTTTATCGTCTGGAACTTGGGCAAGGAATCCAAGGCGGGCAAATTCGGCATCGCGATTTTGTTCCTGGTATTGGGCTTGGGTGTGTTCGGCTTTATTTTCAAAGAAGTGCTGATTAAATTCATCGCCCTGCCTTGAGGCGGCAAACTAAGAAGAATAAGGGAAAGGTCGTCTGAAAACCCCGAATACGGGCTTTTTCAGACGACCTTTGCATTTTGACAGCAAAGTTTAAGATAGGAGCTTGGTACATGATTGAAGTGTTACTGCCCGGAATTTGGTATGGCAAAGTCAATCAGATGAGTTTGGATGAACTAAAGGGCAGCTTGCTTTCGGTTCAGGAAGAACGCGAACGTATATTGCTCATTGTCGAAATCATGAAAAAAGGAGATTTTTCCGTCAAAAACCTTTTAGTCGACCTGATGAGCCAAACAAAAGATAAAACGGTATTAAATTTATGTATTAGGCTGTTTTGTTCGGTGTGTACACACGATGATTTGCAAAACATTGGGAATTTGCGTTTTTTGGATTCCGCATCGTCATTTGGTGCCTTTACCTTCGTTGTCGGCGCAACGGCAACACTGTCATACCAAGTCATTCCATATCTTTTAGCGCTGTGGGGACAGTGGGATGGCTTTGACAGTAATTTAGAAATAGCGATAAAAGATGCGTTGGATATTTTCCTCAACTATCGTTCAACATTATCGGAAAACGCAACCTTGGATGATGTAGGAAATTTATATCTGGATAAGATAAAAACCATAGATTCAGATTGTTATTACTATAAAGCCTCTCCCGCCTTCCCCGGTTTATTGACGCAAGAAATTATGACTGCTCTATATATTGCCGCACAAAAGAGGGAAAAATATAATCTCTATGTCCAATCTTCCCTTTTATCTATCTTTACGGGCGAAAAAATTCCAGTTGAGACTGATGCTGTCATCTCGAGAAATGAGCTTGATTTGATGATTGGCTATATTGATCGGTTAGCCGAAAAAAACTGGATAGAGGGTATGAAGTATTTTTATGGACACCCCGTTGAAAATTTATAAAACGGAAGGAATGTTGCTATCCATAAATGCATGGCAGCTTCAATGGCAAACCGCCATGCTGCCGTTATTCCTTATTTGAATTTATGCCATATTTGTCAACTCTGTCAGACAAAAAGGTCGTCTGAAAACCTTAAATCTGGGTTTTCAGACGACCTTTTGTCCTGATGGGGCTGTCTTTATTTGTTGGCGTTCAGATAAAGGTTGATCAGGCGGGTGGTGGAGCTGTCGTGTTTTTGTACGCCGGTTTCGCCGGTCAGCTCGGCGAGGATGGTTTTGGCGAGCTGTTTGCCGAGTTCGACACCCCATTGGTCGAAGCTGTTGATGCCCCAGATGATGCCTTGGACGAAGGTTTTGTGTTCGTACATGGCAATCAGGCTGCCCATGTTGCGGGGGTTGATTTTGTCCATGAGGATGAGGTTGGTCGGGCGGTTACCTGAGAAGGTTTTGTGCGGAACCAGCTCTTCGATGCGCTCTGCTTCCATGCCTTGGGCCTTGAGTTCGGCGCGGACTTCGTCGGGGGTTTTGCCGCGCATGAAGGCTTCGGCTTGGGCGAAGACGTTGGCGAGCAGGATTTCGTGGTGACCGCGCAGGTTGCTGCGTTTTTCAAGCGAGGCGATGAGGTCGATCGGGGTGATGTGGGTGCCTTGGTGCAGCAGTTGGAAGAAGGCGTGCTGACCGTTGATGCCGGTTTCGCCCCAAATAATCGGGGAGGTTTCGTAGCCGACTGCTTTGCCGTCGAGGGTAACTTGTTTGCCGTTGCTCTCCATGTCGAGCTGCTGGATGAATTTGGGCAGGCGGTGGAGGTGTTGGTCGTAAGGCGCGATGACGTGGCTGCCGCCGCCGTAGTAGTTGATGTACCAGATGCCGATGAGGGCGAGGATGACGGGCATGTTGCGCTCGAGCGGGGTGTTGATGAAGTGTTGGTCCATCAGGTGCGCGCCGTTGAGCATTTCGATGAAGTTTTCTTCGCCCAAATAGAGCATGATGGGCAGGCCGATGGCTGACCAGAGGCTGTATCGTCCGCCGACCCAGTCCCAAAATTCGAACATGTTGGCGGTGTCGATGCCGAACTCGGCAACGGCTTTTTGGTTGGTGGAGACGGCGACGAAGTGTTTGGCGACGGCGGCTTCGTCGCCTGCGTGGTCAAGGAACCATTTGCGCGCGGTCAGGGCGTTGGTGAGGGTTTCTTGGGTGGTGAAGGTTTTGGAGGCGATGATGAAGAGGGTGGTCTCGGGGTGGACTTTGGACAATACGTCGCGCAGTTGGGAGCCGTCCACATTGGAGACGAAGTGCATGTTGAGGCGGGGGTGTCCGAAGGGTTTGAGCGCGGTACACATCATCAGCGGGCCGAGGTCGGAGCCGCCGATGCCGATGTTGACGATGTCGGTGATGACTTGGTTGGTATAGCCTAACCAGCTGCCGCTGCGGACTTCGTGTGCGAATTCGCCCATGCGTTGGAGGACGTGGTTGACTTTGGGCATGACGTCTTCGCCGTCAACGACGATGGGGGAGTTGGTGCGGTTGCGCAGGGCGACGTGGAGGACGGCGCGGTTTTCGGTGGTGTTGATTTTTTCGCCGCGGAACATCTGCTGCATGCGTTCGGGTACGCCGGCTTCACGGGCAAGCTCGAACAACAGCGCCATGGTTTCGTCGTTGATACGGTTTTTGGAGTAATCCAGCGTCAGTCCGCCAACTTGCAGCCAGTAGCGTTCGGCACGCTGCGGGTCTTGATCGAACATTTCGCGCATGTGTTGTTCTTTGGTTTCGTCAAAATGTATCCATAATTTTGACCAAGCCGGTAAGTCGTGAAGGTGTTTCATCGGATGCTCCTGAGGTTGGACGGTTTTGTGGGAAAACGGCCGCGAGGTCGTCTGAAACGGGAACGGGCGGGTTTCCGTTTTTAGGGTTGGGTGTGAATGCGGGGTGTCTGTCGTTATTTGGGTTGGGTGTCAACATTGAGGGAAAACGGCGGCACTGATTTTTTGGTTGGTATTTTCAGACGACCTTGGGATATGTCGGGTCGTCTGAAAATGTATAGTGGCTTAACTTTAAACCAGTACGGCGTTGCCTCGCCTTGTCGTACTATCTGTACTGTCTGCGGCTTCGTCGCCTTGTCCTGATTTAAATTTAATCCACTATATTGTTTAGTCTTTGTCGTAATCGATGTGTTTGTTGTGTATGCTTTTTTTGCTTTTTTGCAATTGCAGGCTGGCGGCATCGCCCAAGCGCAGGGCGAGTCCGATGGCGAGGATGTCGATGACGGCGAGTTGCAGCAGGCGGGACACCATGGGGGTATAGAGTTCGGCGTTTTCCTGCGTGGCGATGCTCAATACGCAGTCGGCAAGCTGTGCCAGCGGGGAGTCGTTGCGGGTCAGGGCGATGACGGATGCGCCGTTTTCTTTGGCGATGCTGACGGCGTCTAAAAGCTCGATGGACGAGCCGGTGTTGGAAATGGCGACGACAACGTCTTGGTCGGACAGGACGGAAGCTGCCATCAGTTGGGTGTGGGTATCGACGTAGGCGACGGTGGAAATGCCGAAGCGGAAGAATTTGTGTTGTGCGTCTTGGGCGACGATGCCGGAGTTGCCGACGCCGTAGAATTCGACACGGCGCGCGTGCATCAGGGTGGCGATGGCGTTTTCCAGTTCGGACTCTTTCAGGAAGCGGCGTTCGCCCAAAATGGAGGCGGCGGCGTTGCCCAATACTTTTTCGACAACGATGCTCATGTCGTCGTCGGCGTTGAGCTCTTCATGGACGTAGGGCATACCTTCGTGGCCTATGCTGGCGGACAGGGCGAGTTTGAACTCGGGCAGTCCTTTGTAGCCCAGGCTGCGGCAAAAACGGATGACGGTCGGCTGGCTGACGGATGCGCGCTCGGCGATTTCGGCGACGGCGGCATGGACAAACCATTTGGGTTCCGCCAAGGCGCATTCGGCGACTTTGCGTTCTGCGCCCGACAGGTTTGACAGTGATTCGCTGATTTTGCTTAACATAAATATGCCCTTCGGTGTGTGCCGCCCCTTGTCGGGGCGGCTTGTGTGATTAAACGTTTTTCAAGTGGTTGTCGAGTGCCGCCGCTGCGCCGGTGATGCCCGGAAATTCGCTTAAGACGACATAGACGGGAATCGCGGCGAGATAGGCTTCGAAACGGCCTTTGTTTTCAAAGCGGCTGCGGAAAGGTGAGGTTTTAAAATATTCCAAAACGCGGGGGATGATGCCGCCGCACAAATATACGCCGCCGCGCGCGCCCAGCGTCAGGGCGAGGTTGGAGGCAGCCGTGCCGAGCATGGCGCAGAAGATGTCCAAAGTCTGACGGCAGAGCGGGGACGTGCCGCTTAAGGCTTTTTCGGTGATTTCGGACGGTTTGAGGCGGTAGTTTTTCAGTTTGTCGCGTTTGGCGAGTGCCTCGTAAATCAGGCTCAAACCTGCGCCGCTGAGGAAGCGTTCGGCGGAGACATGGCCGTATTTGTTTTTCGCATACTGCCAAATCAAAACTTCCATGTCGTCAAACGGCGGGAAACTGGAATGGCCGCCTTCGCCGGCAAGCGCGACCCAGCCTGCGGGGCTGTGCACCAGTCCGCTCACGCCCAAACCGGTTCCCGGCCCGATGACGGCTTTGGGGGCAAATTCGATGGGTTTATGCCCGCCTACCTGCATCAGGTCTTTGCTTGAAGTCTGCGTTACCGCCAATGCCTGCGCGGTAAAGTCGTTCAAGAGGATGAGGGTGTCCAGCCCCAGTGCCTGCCGGGTGGTTTCGATAGAAAACGCCCAATGGTGGTTGGTCATTTGCACCCAGTCGCCCAAAATCGGGTTGGCGATGGCGAAGGCGGCGTGCCGGACTTCGGCTCCGCCTGCCTGTTCCAAATAGGCTTTGGCGGCATCGACGATGGTGTCGTAGTCTTTGCACGGCAAGACTTGGGCTTTTTCAATCTGCTGCGGGGCGGTTTCGAGCGCGAAGCGGGCGTTGGTGCCGCCGATATCGGCAACCAGGCGCGGATAGTTTTTGCCGACGGGTTGTTGAATATCAGTTTGAGTAGAAGACATGGCAGTTCACTCCTTGATGGTTCAATACCAGGCTGGTCGGATATTCCAAATCGGCGCGCGCGGCGGCTTTGTCGAACACGGCTTTTTTCTCCGCACCCTGAATCGCCAAAAAGACGTTTTCCGTTTTGGCGATGGCGCCCAAGGTCATGCTGACGCGCTCGTGCGGCGCGGTAACGGGCGTGGTGTGGATAAGGGTCGGGTCGTCTGATTCGTTGATGGCTGCCTTCAGTTGCGGCGCTTGCGGGAAGAGGGAGGCGGTATGTCCGTCGCTGCCCATGCCCAAAATCAGTACGTCAGGTTGTTTGTAATGTTTCAGCGCGTAGGCAACGACGCTGTCGGGTTGTAATTCAGTTTCAGTTTTGCCCGCTTCGACAACGGGAATCCAGGTTGCTGCGGCGGCTTTGTTTTGCAGCAGGTATTCGTGCGCCAAGGCGGTATTGCTGTCGGCGTGGGTCGTCGGCACGATGCGCTCGTCAACCAAAGTGATGCCGACTTTTTGCCAGTCCAAATCTTTTTGCGACAGGGCTTGGAAGAAGGGAATCGGCGAGCGGCCGCCGGAAACTGCTAACACTGCGCTGCCTTTGTTATCCAGCGCGTTTTGCAGCGCGGCGGCGACTGCATCTGCCAAAGCCTCTGAAGCGGCTGCTGCGTTTTCGTATTCATGCCAAACGAACATAAAAGTGTCCTTTCTCTGTTTTCAGACGACCCTTTTGTTAAGAAGGGGGTAGGAGGTCGTCTGAAAGGCAGTGTTTGTGAGCGGGAAAGTAAGTGAGAGCCTGTGTCGTTGATGGCGGCGCGAATGTCGGCGGAAACGCCTAATCTGCCGCTTTATGGTTTCAGACGACCTTTTTGAACCGATAACGCTTCAAGCAAAGGTCGTCTGAAAAGGCTTTACTGGTCTTCGTGCCACTTATGTCCGTCGCGCGCCAACAGTTCGCGGGCGGCTTCCGGGCCCCATGAATGCGCGTCGTAGCCGTGCGGCGGGGTGGTGTTGCTTGCCCAGTTTTCCAAAATCGGCATCACATATTCCCAAGCGGCTTCGAGTTCGTCGCGGCGGTTGAAGAGGGCGAGCTTGCCGTTGATGACGTCCAGCAGCAGGCGTTCGTAAGCTTCGGCGCGGCGGCCTTCGAGGACTTTTTCCAAGTCGGCTGCCAGCGGCACGATTTCGACTTTGTTGCCTGCGCCCGGCGCTTTCATCTGCGTATAGAGGCGTACGGATTCGGTCGGCTGCAATTCGATAACCAAACGGTTTGGCGCAGCTTGGCTGTTTTCAAAAATATGGTTTTGCAGCGGACGGAAGTTCAATACGATTTCCGCCACTTTGCCCGCCATGCGTTTGCCGGTGCGCAGATAGAAGGGAACGCCTTTCCAGCGGTCGTTTTCGATTTCGGCTTTGATGGCGACGTAGGTTTCGGTGAAGCTGTCTTGCGGAACGTTGATTTCTTGCAGATAGCCGTTCATGCCTTTGGCGGCGGTGTATTGTCCGCGCACGACGTTTTCGTTGACGGATTCGATGGTCAGCGGTTTCAATGATTTGATGACTTTGACTTTTTCATCGCGCACTGCGTCGGCATCCAAGCTGGCGGGTGCTTCCATCGCAGTCATGCACAGCATTTGCATCAGGTGGTTTTGCACCATGTCGCGCAGCGCGCCGGTAATGTCGTAAAACTCGCCGCGCTCTTCCACGCCGAGCTGTTCGGCGATGGTCAGTTGTACGCTTTCGATGTATTTGTTGTTCCACAACGGCTCGAACATCACGTTGGCAAAACGCAGCGCCAGCAGGTTTTGCAGGCTTTCTTTGCCTAAGTAGTGGTCGATGCGGTAGATTTGGCTTTCTTTGAAGTAGCGGGCGACATCGGTATTGATTTGTTGGGAAGAGGCGAGGTCGGTACCCAGCGGTTTTTCCAAAACGACGCGCGCGTTGTCGGCGTTCAGTCCGACTTTGGCAAGGTTTTCGCAGGCTTGCGCGAAGAATTTCGGCGCAGTGGAAAGATAGATGATGACGTTGTCGGTCTCTTTGCGGGCTTTGACTTTTTCGCCCAAAGCGGCAAAATCGGCCTCTTGGGTAACGTCGACTTTCAAATATTCGATGCGTTTGACGAACGATGCCCAGGCGTCGTCTGAAAAGTTTTGTTTGACATGGATTTTGGAGTTGGTTTCCACTTTTGCCAAAAAGCCCGCCGTATCCAAATCGCTGCGGCTGACACCTAAAATACGACCCTGAGGATTGAGCAACCCTGCAACGTGCGCCTGATACAGACAAGGCAGCAGCTTACGCATTGCCAAATCGCCGGTCGCGCCGAACAACACCAAATCAAAATTTGTTTGTGTACTCATCGTTTTATCTCTCGTTGAGGAAGGCCTTGTGCCGGTGCCGCCGGATGCCGTGAAAGACGGGCGGTTTCGGCAGAAAAGCAATGGAAACCAATCGCCTGCATCAAAATTTCAAAACAGGCGGGCTAATGAGTAGTAATACTACACATGGCTACACATTTTGTCTATTCTCATTTTTACAAATTATTTGACTTAGTTTAAAAGTTTGATGAGTTTGGTCTGGTAGATTTTCACAAATGACGCATATCACGATTTAAATCAAATTTCTTACATTTAGCGGATTATTTTGTAACTAAATTACAGGTTTTGTATTATAATAGCCTGCATAGATAGAGTGAGGCTTTCAGACGACCCCTTGCATGGTTTGAAAGGTCGTCTGAAACGCTGAACGCCCCACACCCAATACAAAAAATCAGAAACGCGCAAACAAAAATCCCATACCACCCCTTCCGACAGGAGACCGAACATGAATCCCACTCCTATCCACCCCAAGCTCGCCGAAATCACCGAGCGCATCATCGAGCGCAGCCGTCCGACCCGCGAAAAATATCTGGCGAAAATCCGCAGCGCCAAACAAATGGGACGGCTGGAACGCAACCAGCTCGGTTGCAGCAACTTGGCGCACGGCTACGCCTCCATGCCCAAAAGCATCAAAATCGAAATGCTTCAGGACACCGTTCCCAACTTAGGCATCATCACTGCCTACAACGACATGGTTTCTGCACACCAGCCGTTTAAAGACTTCCCCGACCAAATCAAAGACGAAGCGCAGAAAAACGGCGCAACCGCCCAAGTTGCCGGCGGTACGCCCGCCATGTGCGACGGCATCACGCAAGGCTACGCCGGTATGGAATTGTCGCTGTTCTCCCGCGACGTGATTGCCATGAGTACCGCCATCGGCCTGTCGCACCAAATGTTCGACGGCAGCCTGTTTATGGGTGTGTGCGACAAAATCGTGCCGGGTTTGATGATTGGCGCGCTTTCGTTCGGTCATATTCCCGGCATCTTCGTTCCCGCAGGCCCCATGTCCAGCGGCATCGGCAATAAAGAAAAAGCCCGCACCCGCCAGCTTTTCGCCGAAGGAAAAGTCGGCCGCGATGCCTTGCTCGAAAGCGAAATGGGTTCCTACCACAGCCCCGGCACCTGCACTTTCTACGGCACGGCAAACTCCAACCAAATGATGATGGAAATGATGGGCGTACACCTGCCCGCCGCCGCCTTCGTCCATCCTTATACCGACCTGCGCGAAGCCCTGACCCGCTACGCCGCCGGACACCTCGCGCGCGGCATCAAAAACGGCACCATCAAACCATTGGGCGAAATGTTGACCGAAAAATCCTTCATCAACGCCCTGATCGGTCTGATGGCGACCGGCGGTTCGACCAACCACACCATGCACCTCGTCGCCATGGCGCGCGCCGCCGGCGTGATTTTGAACTGGGACGACTTTGACGAAATTTCCTCCATCATCCCGCTGCTCATCCGCGTGTACCCCAACGGCAAAGCCGACGTGAACCACTTTACCGCAGCAGGCGGCCTGCCTTTCGTTATCCGCGAATTGCTGGACGCAGGCCTGTTGCACGACGATGTCGATACCGTCGTCGGACACGGCATGCGCCACTACACCAAAGAACCTTTCCTCATCGACGGCAAACTCGAATGGCGCGAAGCCCCCGAAACCAGCGGCAACGACGACATCCTGCGCAAAGCCGACAACCCGTTCTCCCCTGACGGCGGTTTGCGCCTGATGAAAGGCAATATCGGACGCGGCGTGATTAAAGTGTCCGCCGTGCGTGAAGGCTGCCGCATCATCGAAGCGCCTGCCATCGTGTTCAACGACCAACGCGAAGTGTTGGCGGCATTCGAACGCGGCGAGTTGGAACGCGATTTTGTCTGTGTCGTCCGCTACCAAGGCCCGCGCGCCAACGGTATGCCCGAGTTGCACAAACTGACCCCGCCTTTGGGCATCCTGCAAGACCGCGGCTTCAAAGTGGCACTGCTGACCGACGGCCGTATGTCCGGCGCATCCGGCAAAGTGCCCGCATCCATCCACATGACGCCCGAAGCCCTGATGGGCGGCAACATCGCCAAAATCCGTACCGGCGACCTGATCCGCTTCGACTCCGTTACCGGCGAACTCAACGTCCTGATTAACGAAGCCGAATGGAACGCCCGCGAAGTCGAACACATCGACTTGAGCGCGAACCAACAAGGCTGCGGCCGCGAACTCTTCGCCAACTTCCGCAGCATGACCAGCAGCGCAGAAACCGGCGCCATGAGCTTCGGCGGCGAATTTGCCTGATGCACGTTTCAGACGACCTTTTCAAACGGAAGGTCGTCTGAAAAATTATTCAAGCCGTTTAAAACAGACGTAGGTCGGATTCTCGAATCCGACGTTATCAGGGCATTTGTCGGATACGAGTATCCGACCTTGTATATCGAAACACCCGTATCATAGCAACCAACCGCCCGGCCGCC
>CALDNV010000310.1:0-1818 GCA_937914605.1 uncultured Neisseria sp. | reverse complement strand
CCATAAGTTCGTCTTGGTTGAAACACTGGGCACCGAGCACATCTTCATACAGTTGCCCGTTATAGATGATGTAGGCATGTTCTTGCCAGCCGGTATAGCCGCCGTATCTGTTTTTGGCATTGATACGGGCGCATACAATGTAACCGCGGATGTCACGGATGGGTGTGTCGGTTTTTACCGGAAGGGAGGTCCGCTCGAGACGTACAAATTTGCGCGGCTTGGAAATACCATCCAGCATCAAGGAATTGGGGTCGATGAGGGTACGCGCGAGATGGCGTTTGACGATTTGTTCGTAGTCGCTCGGATAACGTCCGTAGTCGAGGTTGCGGATTTGCTCCATCGTTATGATCGTGGGTTTGGGCAGGCTGTAGCAGCCTGCAAGCAGGGTGGCACTTAATAAGGCAGCAAGTGTAAATTTCTTCATGTTTTTTCCTTGATTATCGGCTTTGTTGGGATTTTTTAACCCGTGTTTCCAGTCGGTCTGGAAAAGAGGGTTATTCTAATATATCGGACTACATTTTTCCGCTGTCTTTTAAAGAGTTCTCTTAACTCGTGATGCGGGCTTGGTCTGCGAAAACATACTGTGCAAAAAGGTCGTCTGAAACCTGTATGCAGGCTTTCAGACGACCTTTGTTTTTTAAAAAACAATCCGTGGGCAAAGCCCACGCTACGGCCGGTTGTGTTTTAAATATGGTATTTATAGTGGTTTAAAGTTAATCCACTATATTTGAGGTCTGTAATGCAGACAACCCAATCTACCTTAAAAAGGTCGTCTGAAAACTTGGAAATCAAGTTTTCAGACGACCTTTTTTAATTACAGCAATCAATGCCGAATCGGCTTTACACCACGATGTTCACCAGTCTGCCCGGTACGACGATGATTTTCTTCGCAGGCTTGCCTTCCATGAATTTCACTGCGCCTTCGTTAGCAAGGGCGGCGGCTTCGAGGTCGGCTTTGGAGGCGTCGGCGGCGACGGTGATTTTGCCGCGCAGTTTGCCGTTGACTTGAACCATGACTTCGATTTCGGATTTGACCAAGGCGGCTTCGTCGACTGTCGGCCAGCCTGCTTCCCACAGTTTCGCGCTGTTCAATTCGCTCCACAGGGTTTCGCAGATGTGCGGCACGATGGGCCACAACAGGCGTACGGCGGTTTCCAATACTTCTTGGGCGACGGCGCGGCCTTGTTCGCCGCCGGTGTCGGTTTTGTCGTATTGGTTGAGCAGTTCCATCACGGCAGCAATGGCGGTGTTGAACTGCTGGCGGCGGCCGTAGTCGTCGCTGACTTTGGCAATGGTAGAGTGCAGTTTGTGGCGCAGGTCTTTGAGTTCTTTAGACAAACCGTCTTGGTTGCCTGCAAACGCTTTGACCGCGCCGCCTTGTTTCAGGTATTCGTAAACGGTACGCCACAGGCGGCGCAGGAAGCGGTGTGCGCCTTCGACGCCGCTGTCGCTCCATTCGAGGGACTGTTCGGGCGGTGCGGCGAACATCATAAACAAGCGGGCGGTGTCCGCGCCGTAGGCGTTAATCAGCTCTTGCGGATCGACGCCGTTGTTTTTGGATTTGGACATTTTTTCCGTGCCGCTGATGACGACGGGCTGCCCGTCGGCTTTGAGGACGGCGGAAACGGGGCGGCCTTTGTCGTCGAAAGTCAGCTCGACATCGGCGGGGTTGATCCAGTCTTTACTGCCGTTGGCGTTTTCGCGGTAGTAGGTTTCGCAGACGACCATGCCTTGCGTGAGCAGGCGTTCGAACGGTTCGTCAACATTAACCAAGCCTTCGTCGCGCATCAGTTTGGTGAAGAAGCGTGCGTATAAGAG
>CALDNV010000309.1:0-1819 GCA_937914605.1 uncultured Neisseria sp. | reverse complement strand
GTACTGTCTGCGGCTTCGTCGCCTTGTCCTGATTTAAATTTAATCCACTATAACGTTTCATCTCAATGTCAAATTAAAAAGGTCGTCTGAAATCCGTTTTCAGACGACCTTTTGCTTAAATCAAACCTTCCAGTTTTGGGTTACCCTCTTTCGGAATCGGGCGTTTGTTACCTTCACTATCAATGGCGACATAAGTGAAGACAGCCTCTGTCACGAGTTGACGATCCTCAGTAAGATGATCGTTCATCAATGTTTTTACCCAAACCTCGATTTTCAGTTGCAACGAAGTATTACCCACGCTCACGCAGCGGCCATAGCAACAGACGACATTCCCCACTTTCACAGGACGGATGAAATTCATTTCCTGAACAGCTACGGTAACAATACGGCCTTGTGCGATTTCCGCCGCCAAAATACCGCCGCCCAAATCCATTTGCGACATAATCCAGCCGCCGAAAATATCTTGATTAGGATTAGTGTCGCGCGGCATGGCAACGGTGCGCAGCAAAAGCTCGCCTTGTGGTTTAGTGTGTTGTTTTTCATTTTGCGTCATGGGAAATATCCTTTTTAGAGGTGCAGCTTTCGTGTGAAGTTGAGAAGCTGATTGAAGCAGTATTTATTGGGGGTTGCCTGCGATAACAAGGTCGTCTGAAAACTTCTATACAGATTTTCAGACGACCTTAAACCCATATTCTGAGACAACGCTATTTCTAACGTTCTGCCAATTTCAAATAAACGCCGGCAACGTCTTGCTCTCCGTAACCTGCTGTTACCGCCTGACGGTAATTTTCAGCAACGGTTTCGACGGCAGGCAGCGACTTACCGGCTTGCTCCAGCTCTTTGACCGCCAGATTAAGGTCTTTGGAAGCGTGTTTGAGTGCGAAGGCAGGTGGGAATTCACGGCTTGCCCACAGCGATTTTTTGGTTTGGAACATAGGCGAATCCATAGCGGAATTACCGATGGCTTCGATGATGGTATCCGTATCGACACCAAACTGTTGGGCCATCAGCATAGCCTCGCTGTATGCTTCGCCGAAAATACCCAGCAGGGAGTTCAGCACGAGTTTTGCGCCCGAACCTTTCCCTACCCCGCCAAAATGGAAAGTTTGTTTGCCGACAATGGAAAACACTTTTTGCAGAGGCGTTAAAACACTTTCTTCTCCGCCAAACAAAATCAGCAACGTACCGTTGGTAGCAGGACCGACCGAACCGGAAACAGGCGCTTCTGCAAACTGACCGCCCGCAGCTTCGACCAATTCTTTAACGGCAAGATTTTCAGAAGGAGCAATAGTACTCATATTGACAATGATTTTGCCCGAAAGCTCCTTGCGAACCTCTTCACTCAAAATATCGCATACAGCCGCGAAGTCGGAAACCATCAGAAAAATAACGGGATAAGCGCGGATAAGATCGATGGTGCTTGCGTACACTTTCGCGCCTTTATTGACAAGGTTGGCGGTTTTATCGGGCGAACGGTTATAAACACCGACTTCGATACCGTCGTTCAAAAGCCGCGTTACCATCGGATTACCCATTTGACCCAAGCCTATCCAGCCGATTTGCGTGTATTCGTTTGTTGCCATTGTGTTTGCTCCTTTGTTTGTCTTGCCGTGCAATCATATAGGTTTACAGGTCGTCTGAAAAGTTTTTCAAGCGATTGGATGAGATGTTTATATTGATATGAACAAAATCGCCTTTCGTTTAATAATGTATAATGCATCTATTTTTCATACAAACGCTGTCAATCAGGTCTAATGATAGAAAAAGGTCCTTGGATTCGGATTTCAAGTGCAACACTAGGGTACCAGTGGTTGGAACA
>CALDNV010000308.1:0-23151 GCA_937914605.1 uncultured Neisseria sp. | reverse complement strand
AATCGGTTCCGTACTATCTGTACTGTCTGCGGCTTCGTCGCCTTGTCCTGATTTACATTTAATCCACTATAAATGAATCCGACTTTCGCTGAACCGCGTGTTTGGTTTGATCCAATACCGAGAACATGGCAGAACCAACAAAAATCCTGATTGATCAAAATGTTGGATTCTAATATGAGTTTTCGACAGGCAAAAAAATAACCGCTGATAAGCGGTTTATTGTGGTGCCCAGGGTCGGACTCGAACCGACACACCTTGCGGCGGGGGATTTTGAGTCCCCTGCGTCTACCAATTTCGCCACCTGGGCTGGTGAAGAAGTCGCTATTATAGCGGCGTATTCGGGCTTGTAAAGCAAAATCTTGCCTTGTTTGCAGACATATTGCTTATATTTTTGATTTTTAAAAACATTAAATTCATTTTATTTTGTTCCCGACGCGCCCTACTCTTTCCACTTATATCAAACATCATTCATTTTCAGCCGAAAAACGGCATAAACCGCTATATTAAATGTTGCAAACGCGCTAAGATGGCAGCGTTCGTTTCATTTTTTTATTTTCAGACGACGTTCACACACCATACCCGCATTGGAGAATTTTTATGATGCCTACTGCAATCCGTACCGCCATTTTGGGCGCATTCGCCCTTGCCGCACTTGCCGCCTGCAAACCAGAAGCCAAAGCGCCGGAACAAAATCCTGCGCCTGCTTCAGCCGCTTCTTCAACAGCGGCTCTGGCCGAACAGCCTGCTTCCGCTCCCGCCGCATCCTCACCTGCCGCTACCGCGCCCGCACCGCAAGCGCCCGGAACGGATATGCGTAAAGAAGACATCGGCGGCGATTTCACACTGACCGACGGCGACGGCAAGCCGTTCAGCTTAAGCAGCCTGAAAGGCAAAGTCGTGATTCTGTCCTTCGGTTATACGCACTGCCCCGACGTTTGTCCGACCGAATTGCTGACTTACAGCGACACATTGAAACAGTTGGGCGATCAGGCGAAAGATGTGAAAGTGGTGTTCGTCAGCATCGACCCCGAGCGCGACACGCCCGCAGTCATCGGCAAATACGTCAAACAGTTCAATCCTGAATTTATCGGTCTGACTGCGACAGGCGACCAAAGCCTGCCGGTTATCAAACAGCAATACCGCGTGGTGTCCTCCAAAGTCAATCAAAAAGAAGACAGCGAAAACTATTTGGTTGACCACTCTTCCGGCGCGTATCTGATCGATAAAACCGGCGAAGTGGCGATTTTCTCGCGTTACGGCAGCGAGCCGGCCACCATTGCTGCCGACATCAAAAAACTGCTTTGATCCGCATGGGGTCGTCTGAATGCCGGTCGCGGTTTTCAGACGACCTTTTTCCCATCTGAAACATATAGTGGAGAAAGTCAGACCGCCTGCTTGATACAGGTTCAAAGTCTGACGGCACACAACAACAATGACTGAAAACACACTGACCATCGCCCTGTCCAAAGGACGCATCTTTGAAGAAACGCTGCCGCTTTTGGCGGCGGCGGGCATCATTCCTGCCGAAGCGCCCGAAAAATCGCGCAAGCTGATTATCGGCACCAACCATGAAAACATCCGCCTCGTCATCGTCCGCGCCACCGACGTACCGACTTACGTCCAATACGGCGCGGCAGACTTCGGCATTGCGGGCAAAGACGTTTTGATCGAACACGGCGGCAGCGGGCTTTATCAGCCGCTGGATTTGCACATCGCCGAATGCCGCATGATGGTCGCCGTGCGCAAAGGTTTCGACTACGCTGCCGCCTCGCAGCCCGGCAGCCGCCTGCGTATCGCGACGAAATACCCCAACATCGCCGCCGAGCATTTCGCCGGCAAAGGCGTCCACGTCGACATCATCAAACTCTACGGCTCGATGGAGCTTGCGCCGCTGGTCGGCCTGAGCGACGCCATCGTCGATTTGGTCTCCACCGGCAACACGCTTAAGGCAAACGGTTTGGAAGCGGTCGAACACGTTGTCGATATTTCCAGCCGTCTGGTGGTCAACAAAGCCGCATTGAAAACGAAACACGCGCTGCTGGAGCCGATTATTCAGGCGTTCGGCAGCGCAGCGAAGGCGGGGTGAGCGTTCATTTGAATGAAGATGCGTTTTCAGACGACCCTAGCCGTTTCCGCCGACAGGTCGTCTGAAAATATCACCGGCAGTAAACTGTATAGGAGGATTTAAAATGGTTGCAAAAATAAAAAAATTTTCAGATTCAACCCTTTCCGTTTTGAATAACGGCGAGCGTCGGTTTTACGTCTATTGCCTGACCGACCTGAAAAAAGACAAAATCCTCTACATCGGCAAAGGCTGCGGTAATCGTATCTTCGAACATGAATGGGTTGCCAGCCGTTCACAAGACCCAGTCTCCGGCGAGATTGTCGATCGGAAACTCAAAGCCATTGCCAAATGCAAAAAACTCGGCCGCTATATCATCAGCTATCATCTGACTGAAGCAGAAGCGCTAGCCGCCGAATCTGCCTTAATTCATTTTGTTAAATCTGTCTTGGGTAAAAAACTCAAAAATAAAATTGCTGGACATGGTCCGGGTGGTATTAGCGTAGAAAAACTGGATCGCCGCTTTGGATTCTCCCCTCTCCCACTTGATGAGATCAACTCCAACGAGCTAATTCTAGCCATCAAAATCCACAATGCTTTCGATTTAGACACTGACGAAGAATCGGACTACAGCTTCGACAACCAAGACGATGCCAACCTCAAATCGCGCACGTTGGGCAACTGGGTTATCGGTAAAGACGTCGCTTCAAAAGTGAAATACGTTATCGGCGTTCACACCGGACTGCAAAACGCTGTTGTCAGCGCGTACGAAGTGGACGGCTTTGAAACAATGACTGAGGAAACCAAAAACGGCAGAAAACAAACCCGTTACCGTTTCCATACTACCTCTCGTAGCGAAGAGGTATTAGCCAAACTCGGTCTACAACAAAAATGCCTACCCGAATTGAAGTTTGGTAGCGGGGGAGAAAAAGCGTATATCAGACCCAAAACAGAGACAGAGACTGAACAAGAAAATATTCAGACGACCCCAAGTCCAAAAATATCAAAGGAGAAAACCAAATCATGAAAAAACTCAACACCCAATCGCCCGATTTCCAAGCTGAACTCAAAGCCCTGCTGGCTTTTGAAACCGCGCAGAATCCCGAAATCGACCGCATCGTCGCCGACATCTGCACCGACGTGCAAAAGCGCGGCGATGCGGCGCTCATCGAATACACCAACCGCTTCGACGGCACATCCGCCCAAACCATAGCCGACCTCATCCTGACGCAAAATGATTTGCAGGCAGCGTTTGAGCGTTTGCAGCCAGAAATTCAAACCGCCTTGAAAACCGCCGCCGCACGGGTCGAAAGCTACCACCAACGCCAAAAAATGGAATCGTGGACGTACGAAGACGAAGACGGCACGCTGTTGGGACAACAGATTACACCGCTCGACCGCGTCGGCATTTACGTCCCCGGCGGCAAAGCGGCGTATCCGAGTTCCGTCATCATGAACGCCATGCCCGCCCATGTCGCAGGCGTGAAAGAAATCATCATGGTCGTCCCCACGCCCAAAGGCGAACGCAACGACATCGTACTTGCCGCCGCCTTCGTCGCGGGTGTCACCAAAGTCTTCACCGTCGGCGGCGCGCAGGCGGTTGCCGCCCTCGCCTACGGCACCGAGTCCGTACCGCAGGTCGATAAAATCACCGGCCCGGGCAACGCCTTCGTCGCCGCCGCCAAACGCCGCGTGTTCGGCGTAGTCGGCATCGACATGGTGGCGGGGCCGTCTGAAATCCTCGTCATCGCCGACGGCACCACGCCCGCCGACTGGGTGGCGATGGATTTGTTCAGCCAGGCCGAACACGACGAAATCGCCCAAGCCATCCTCATCGGCACGTCGCAGCCCTATCTCGACGAAGTCCAAGCCGCCATGAACCGCCTCATCGAAACCATGCCCCGCCGCGACATTATCGAAGCCTCGCTCGGCAACAGGGGCGCGATGATACTCGCCAAAGACTTGGACGAAGCCTGCGAAATCGCCAACTACATTTCCCCCGAACACTTGGAATTGTCGGTAGAAAACCCGCAGCAATGGGCGAAAAAAATCCGCCACGCCGGCGCGATTTTCATGGGACGCTACACCAGCGAAAGCCTCGGCGACTACTGCGCCGGCCCCAACCACGTCCTGCCCACCAGCCGCACCGCCCGCTTCTCCTCGCCGCTGGGCACTTACGACTTCCAAAAACGCTCCAGCCTGATCCAAGTCTCCGAACAAGGCGCGCAGAAACTGGGGAAAATCGCCAGCGTGTTGGCACACGGCGAAAGCCTGACCGCCCACGCGCGCTCAGCGGAATTCAGGTTGAAAGACTGATTCGGGAGAACCGGCCATCCATCAAAAAGCAAAGGTCGTCTGAAAACCTGTTTTTAGGGTTTTCAGACGACCTCTATTAAAAGAAACACCATGAAACAAGCCATTCAAGAAAAACTCACCCACATCGCCCATACCGAGCCGCTGCATTTCCTGCTGGCGGTAGAGAGCGGCAGCCGCGCATGGGGCTTTGCCTCGCCCGACAGCGATTACGACGTGCGCGCCATTTATATCCGCCCGCAGCCATATTATCTGCAAATCGACGAGGCGAAAGACACCTTTGAATTTATCGAAAACCAATGGTTTGACGTCGGCGGCTGGGACATCCGCAAAGCGTTGCGTTTGCTGCGGAAAAGCAATGCCACGCTGCTCGAATGGCTGCGTTCGCCGATTGTTTATACGCAGGACGATGATTTCACAGGTCGTCTGAACGCGCTTGCGCCGCAATACGCCCAAGCCGCCGCGCTGCTGCACCATTATCGCGGCATTGCGGGCAACGCTTTGAGAAATATGGATTTGGCACAATCCGTCAAACTGAAAAAATGGTTTTACGTCCTGCGCCCGCTACTCGCGGCACGGTGGGCAGTCAAACAAGGCGGCATCCCTCCGATGACGTTGGCGGAACTGATGAGCGAATGGCAGACAGACTGCGCCGCCCAAATCGCCGATTTGGTGGCCATCAAGGCGGAACAGGATGAAAGTTACCTGCATACGCTGTCGCCCGAATTGCAACGATTGACCGTTGATTTATATAACGAAGTTTACGAATTGTCCGCCCCTGCCGCCCAAGCTGCCGACAGCGGGCCGCTGAACGAATTATTTCGTGAAACTTTGGTGGCGGTAAACGGATAAATTTATGCATAAAATCATAGGATATAGAGAATTACATACAGAAAATGGCGAGCCTGTTGAAATTACCATGTATCTCCCCTTTTTTTCTGACGAATACAAAGCGTATATTTGCCAGTATAAAATAAGCAAATATGATTATTGTGATGAGGGAAGAGCAATCGGTGAAGATATGTTGCAGGCTATTTATTTGGCTATGGTTAAACTTGGCGCTATTCTGTCTCACACCGATTTCTGGAAAAAAGAAAATTTATCTTGGTACGGGGATAAAAATCTTGGATTTCCTTCGCTTGATAATTCCAACCAACATCAGCTGTAAATTGGATTCACAAATCCGACACACACCAAAGGCAGCCTGAACGTGCAGGCTGCTTTTCAATGCCCAACCACCTCACAAAAGGTCGTCTGAAAATGCTTACCATCGAAGATTTGCACACACAAAACCTGCTTCTGCTCGAAGCCGTTTCCGGCAGCCGCGCCTACGGTTTGGCAACGCCCGAATCCGATACCGACATCAAAGGCGTGTTTTACCTGCCCAAATCGATGTTTTACGGCATGGAATACATCCCGCAAATCAGCAACGAAACCAACGATATCGTTTATTACGAGCTGGGGCGGTTTATCGAGCTTTTGCTGCAAAGCAACCCGAACACACTGGAGCTGCTCGCCTCGCCGCCCGACTGCGTGCGCTACCGTTCGCCGCTGATGGACGCGTTCAAAACCGAATGGTTTGTGTCCAAAGCCTGCCGCCAGAGTTTCGCCGGATACGCCTACGGGCAAATCAAAAAAGCACGTGGGCTGAACAAGAAAATCAGCAACCCGATGTCGTCTGAAAAGAAAAGCGTGCTCGATTTCTGCCACATCGTAGAAGGCGCACAAACCGTGCCGCTGCAACACTGGCTTGCGCAACGCAAAATGGAGCAGCGGCGGGTCGGTTTGGTCAAAATCGCCCACGCCCGCGAACTCTACGCCCTGTTTCACGACCCCGACGGCACGCGCGGCTACCACGGCATCGCGCTCAAACCCGAAGCCACCAACCTCTCCCTCAGCTCCGTTCCCGAAGGCGAAACCCCGCTTGCCTACCTCTCCTTCAACCAAGACGGATACAGCAGCTACTGCCGCGAATACGCCTCCTATCAGCAATGGCTGGCGGAACGCAACGAAACGCGCTACCAAGGCACGCAGGCACACGGACAGGGCTACGATGCCAAAAACATGATGCACACCTTCCGCCTGCTCGAAACCGCCCGCGACATCGCCCGCCACGGCGAAATCCGCCCGCGCCGCCCCAACCGCGACGAACTGCTCGCCATCAAACGCGGCGAATCTTCCTACGAAGAACTGCTGGAAAAAGCAGAACAGCTGATGGCGGAAGTGGAAACAGCGTTTGAGGCAGCCGACCTGCCCGAAACGGTAAATGCCGCTTCGGCTTTGGCGGCTTTGGTTTCAGTCAGGGAAAGCATTTACGGCTAGATGGCGAAAGGTCGTCTGAAAATGGAAGCGGCGGGGTTTATCGCGAATGGACTTTATAGTGGATTAAAATTGCAATGATACGGCGTTGCCAACGCCCTTATGTACTACCCGTACACGGCGGGCGTTGCCGCCTTGTCTCATTATTATTTTAATCCACTATAAAAATCGCTCCATGTGAACTAAACATCAGCCCCATAAATAAAGAGGTCGTCTGAAAACCTGTTTTCAGACGACCCCTATCTTTTTAAAACTCAATAATCTTTTTCAAATCAATCCGCTTCCAACACCACTTTCATGGCTTGGTTTTCGGCGGCGTGTTTGAACACGTCGTAGGCTTTTTCCAATTCGCTGAATTTGAAACGGTGAGTCAGCATTTTGGTGTAATCGACGGAGCTGCTGGAAATTGCCTTCATCAGCATTTCGGTGGTGTTGGCGTTTACCAGGCCGGTTGTGATGGCGAGGTTTTTAATCCAGAGTTTTTCAAGTTTGAAATCAACGGATTGACCGTGTACGCCGACGACGGCGATATGGCCGCCCGGTTTAACGATGTCTTGACACATATTCCATGTGGCGGGGATGCCGACGGCTTCAATCGCGCAGTCCACGCCGTCGTCGCCGACGATGGCAAAGACTTGTTTGGATACGTCGCCTGAAGCGGGGCTGACGGTATGGGTTGCGCCCAGTTCTTTCGCCAGTTTCAAACGGTTTTCGTCCATATCGCAGACGATGATGGCGGCGGGGCTGTACAGTTGGGCGGTCAGCAAGGCTGACATACCGACAGGTCCTGCGCCAGCGATGAAGACGGTGTCGCCGGGTTTGACATCGCCATATTGCACGCCGATTTCGTGGGCGGTCGGCAAGGCGTCGCTCAACAACAGGGCGACTTCTTCATTGACGTTGTCAGGCAGCGGAACAAGGCTGTTGTCGGCATAAGGCGTGCGGACGTATTCGGCTTGCGTGCCGTCAATCATGTAGCCCAAAATCCAACCGCCGTTGCGGCAGTGTGAATAGAGTTGGATTTTGCAGTTGTCGCAAGTACAGCATTTGCTGACGCATGAAATAATGACTTTATCACCGACTTTGATGTTTTTTACAGCCTCGCCGACTTCTTCTACAATACCGATGCCTTCATGGCCAAGAATACGGCCGTCGGCGACTTCGGGGTTTTTGCCTTTCCAAATACCCAAGTCGGTACCGCAAATCGTGGTTTTGACGATTTTCACCACCGCATCGGTCGGATCGATAATCTGCGGACGGGGTTTTTCTTCAAAACGGATGTCGTTTGCGCCGTGATAAACCATTGCTTTCATGCTGATACTCCTTGCTTGTTGATAAATAATTTCAATACTGCAATAAAGTCTCTTTATATGAGTTATATACCCCTATAAAACGTAAGTCAATAAGAATTATTTTCACAATGTTATACCATAACATTTTGTTTTCAATATAAATAAAACCACTGATTGATATTAATGAACACACCCACTCCCTTCTCCGAACGGCTCATCCGCTGGCAAAAACAATACGGCAGGCACCACCTCCCTTGGCAGGTCAAAAACCCTTATTGTGTCTGGCTTTCCGAAATCATGCTCCAGCAGACGCAGGTTGCCACCGTGTTGGACTACTATCCGCGTTTCTTGGAAAAATTCCCGACCGTACAGGCACTTGCCGCCGCGCCGCAAGACGAAGTGTTGTCGTTGTGGGCGGGTTTGGGCTATTACAGCCGCGCGCGCAATCTGCACAAAGCCGCGCAACAAGTCGTCGAACAATTCGGCGGCACGTTTCCGTCTGAGCGTAAAGACTTGGAAACCCTCTGCGGCGTAGGCAGAAGCACCGCCGCCGCCATTTGCGCCTTCGCCTTCAACCGCCGCGAAACCATTTTGGACGGCAACGTCAAACGCGTGCTCTGCCGCGTGTTCGCCCGCGACGGCAATCCGCAGGACAAAAAATTTGAAAACTCGCTCTGGACGCTTGCCGAAAGCCTGCTGCCGCCTGAAAACGCCGATATGCCTGCCTACACGCAAGGCTTGATGGACTTGGGCGCAACCGTGTGCAAACGGACAAAACCCTTGTGCCATCAATGCCCGATGGCGGACATCTGCGAAGCGAAAAAGCAAAACCGCATCGCCGAGCTGCCGCGCAAAAAAACCGCCCCCGAAGTGCAAACCCTGCCGCTTTACTGGCTGATTGTCCGCAACCAAGACGGCGAAATCCTGCTGGAAAAACGCCCCGCCAAAGGCATTTGGGGCGGGCTGTATTGCGTGCCGTGTTTTGAAAAATTAGACGAAACATACGATTGCGCCGAGAAGCTCGGCATTTTTTCAGACGACCTTTCCGAGCAACCCGCCCTTACCCACCGCCTGACGCATCGTTTATTGATGATTACGCCGTTTGAAGCGCAAATCAGTTCGCCAGACACGCTGCCCCGTTCTGAAAACGCATCAAAAGATAACCGCTTCTGGGTGAAACCCGAAAATCTGGCGGATTACGGTTTGCCCAAACCGCTGGCAGATTATTTGAAACAACGGCAGCAGGCATTGTTTTAAAAATGCTTGAAAACCAAACAGGCAGCATCCAACTCTAAAACACAATAAACATACCCGCGCGTTATACAAACCCGCCCGCGCCCGTCAGGAATCCCATGCACACACTCCCCCTGCTTACCCAACAGTTCGTCGAACTCTCGCCGTTTTTCTATTCCCGCGTTTCCCCTGAGCCGCTGACCGCGCCCTACTGGGTCGCCTTCAACACCGATTTGGCGGCAGAGTTGAATCTGGATACAGATTTTCAGACGACCGCCAACCTTGACTACCTCAGCGGCAACGCCCCGCAATACGCGCCCGCACCCATTGCCGGTGTTTACAGCGGCCATCAGTTCGGCGTCTATACCCCGCGCCTTGGCGACGGGCGAGCAATCTTGATTGGCGACTCCGTCGATGCAGCAGGACAACGCCAAGAGTGGCAGCTCAAAGGCGCAGGTAAAACGCCCTATTCCCGCTTTGCCGACGGGCGCGCCGTCTTGCGCTCCTCCATCCGCGAATACCTCTGTTCCGAAGCCATGCACGGTCTCGGCATCCCCACGACCCGCGCCCTCGCCCTGTGCGGCAGCGACGACCCCGTTTATCGTGAAACCGTCGAAACCGCCGCCGTTCTGACCCGCATCGCCCCGAGCTTTCTGCGCTTCGGCCATTTCGAATACTTCTATTACACCGGCCGCGAAGCCGAAATTCAACAACTTGCCGACTACCTCATCCGGCATTACTACCCCGACTGCCGAGATGCCGACAATCCCTACGCCGCCTTGTTGGAACAAATCCGAAACCGCACCGCCTATACCGTCGCCGCATGGCAAAGCGTCGGCTTCTGCCACGGCGTAATGAATACCGACAACATGTCCGCCCTGGGGCTGACCATAGACTACGGCCCCTTCGGTTTCCTCGACGACTACGACCGCCGCCACGTCTGCAACCATTCCGACACCCAAGGCCGCTACGCCTACAATGCCCAGCCCTTCGTCGCCCATTGGAATTTTGCCGCCCTCGCCTCCTGCTTCGACGCCCTCGTCCCACACGAGACCCTCGAACAGCTCATCGACGGCTGGACAGAAGTTTTTCAGACGACCTATTTAGAGAAAATGCGCCGCAAACTCGGTTTACAGCAAGCAGACAAGAGAGACGACGAAAGCCTTATCGCCGACCTCTTCGCCGCCCTGCAAGATCAAAAAACCGACTTCACCCTGTTTTTCAGAAACCTGTCCGAAGTCAGCAATACACACGGCGAACCCATCCCGCCCAAACTCGAACAAACCTTCAAAAACGGCGTTCCACCCGCCTTCATCCGCTGGCTCGGACGCTACCGCCAACGCCTGCGCGCCGAAAACAGCAATCCCGCCGAACGCGCAATACGCATGAACCTGACCAACCCGCTCTACATCCTGCGCAACTACCTTGCCGAACAAGCCATCGCCCAAGCCAGAAACGGCGACTACCGCGAAATCGAACGCCTGCGCCGCTGCCTCGCCCGTCCCTTTGACGAACAGGCAGAGTTCGCCGACCTTGCCGAACCGCCTCCCGAAGGCAGCATTCCGGTTTGCGTCAGTTGTTCAAGTTAGACGTTGAAGACAGACACAAAGGTCGTCTGAAAATATTCAGACGACCTTGACCGTAAAGAACGATATCAACAAAAATATAGTGGATTAACTTTAAACCAGTACGGCGTTGCCTCGCCTTGCCGTACTATCTGTACTGTCTGCGGCTTCGTCGCCTTGTCCTGATTTAAATTTAATCCACTATACACCCATGCCCCATTTAAACGGCGGCACATCTTTTGCAACCAACCGAACAGACCGACCCAAAAAGGAAAACAGATGAAAACCATCCGCATCAAAATCTGCGGCATCACCCGCCCCGAAGACGCCCGAAAAGCTGCCGAGCTGGGCGTCGATGCCATCGGTTTGGTTTTTTACGCCGCCAGCAAACGCGCCGTCACGCCCGAACAGGCAAAAAAAATCGTGGCAGCCCTTCCCCCTTTCGTCTCCGTCGTTGCCTTATTCGTCAATGAAACAGCGGAAACTATCCGCGAAACCCTCCGGCAAGTGCCCATCGACATCATCCAATTTCACGGCGACGAAGACGATGAATTTTGCCGTCAGTTTGACCGCCCCTATCTCAAAGCCATACGCATCCAATCTACTTCAGACATCGAAGCCGCACAAACCCGATTCCCCAACGCCCGCGCCCTATTGTTTGATGCCTACCATCCCAACGAATACGGCGGCACAGGTCTGAGCTTCGACTGGACGCTGCTGCCGGATAATCTGACCAAACCTTGGATTCTGGCAGGCGGCTTAACTCCGCAAAATATCGCAGCAGCCATCCAAACCAGCAATGCGGTGGCAGTCGATGTTTCAGGTGGCGTGGAAAGTGCCGGCGGCATCAAAGACGAAGCCAAAATGGCTGCCTTCATCCAAGCCGTCCGCGCCATTCGGTAAACCTTTTGGTCACAAAAAGCGTTGGTGCATTTTATGCCGTTTTATATGGAACAGGCATCCTGTATCTTATACAACACACAACTTACCCATTGATTTATATAAATTTTAAGAAAAAATAAGGCGATTACCTGACATTTGGCAAGCAGACAATCTGACGTTTTCTCAAAAAATAGAAAATTTTTGCATATAAAAATTTGACAAAACGATGCCTTTCGTAGATAATAACGCCCGTTGAGTTGCTTGATGCAGCTTGATTTTTCTCCTCTATTTCTCCTTTGTAGACTTGGCGCATATCTCAAACGATATGCGCATTTTTTTATCTTGATTTTCCAAGTTTAAAATAAAATCAAATAAAACAAGATATTCCCATCTACTTCAATTCTCACGCACACAAAAATCCATCTTTAGAAAACGTGTAATCCCCAATAAAAAATCAACAAACACCCACCGTTTACCCTCCCCTGTCAAAGCAAAAATAATGGTTGCAAAGCGTGTTTCCTCTTTTCCCTCCTCCGTTGATTTGAAATACCGATAAAAAAGGTCGTCTGAAACAGAAAATCCGTTTTCAGACGACCTTTTAAAATCATTCGGTATTATTCGGCGTTGTTTTGTGCCACTTCTTCAGTTTCGGCGGCTGCGCCGACTTGTTCGGCTTCTACTGCCTCAGTTTTCGCTGCCTGTTTGGCCGCTTGGCGCTCGGCTTGTTCTGCCAAAGCCTGCTGGACAAACGGATGCTGTTGGGCGATGGCTTGTTCTTCCGCGCTGACTTCGCCTTTGAAGCGGTTGTTCAAATCAAAACGTTTTCCACCGCGCGCCAGGGCTTTGAGGTAGCGGGGGCGGCGGCAATGGTTGGCGAGGACGCGGGCGATCAGTGCAGGATCGTATTGGGGCAGCGCGGCAACAAGGTCTTGGTCGATGCCGACGGCCAGCGGTTTGAATCGTTTAAAGACGTCGTATTTGCCGTAGATGTGGTCGGCAATCATATCGGTCTGTTTTTTCTTGCTCATGGTTTGGACGGCGGATTTCAAAGCTGCGCCCAAAGCGGTTTCTTGTGTCATGTCGTTTGTATTCCTCTAAAATAAAGCCGTGCGTTTCGCTATGGCACGGTAATGGCGGTATTTTAGTATAAAGCCTGTGTTTTGGCTAAGTTTTTTTGCGAATGTTCGATTGTAAATGTTTATGTTGCGGACGGGCCGGCACACTTATCTCAATAGGCGTTGAGAAAGGTCGTCTGAAAATGTTCGGCACAATCCGTCATGTTTGTTTTCAGACGACCTCTTTCGATTTTATCCGCACTACTTGGTAATGTCTGGCGTATCGACGGCTACGTCGGCATTTTGCGCGCGATGGCGCAGGGCGTGGTCAATGAGGACCAGTGCGAGCATGGCTTCGGCGATGGGGGCGGCGCGCAGGCCGACGCAGGGGTCGTGTCTACCGTGGGTGGCGAGTTCGACGGGGTTGCCGTTGATGTCGATGCTGCGGCGCGGGGTGGCGATGGAGCTGGTGGGCTTGATGGCGATGTTGACGTGGATGTCTTGTCCGGTGCTGATGCCGCCGAGGATGCCGCCTGAGTGGTTCGACAGGAAGCCTTGCGGGGTGAGTTCGTCGCCGTGTTCGCTGCCGCGTTGGACGACGCTGCCGAAGCCCGCGCCGATTTCCACGCCTTTGACGGCGTTGATGCCCATCATGGCGTAGGCGATTTCGGCATCGAGGCGGTCGAAAACGGGTTCGCCCAAGCCGACGGGGACGTTAGCCGCTTCGATATGCAGTTTCGCGCCGACGGAATCCAAGGATTTGCGCACGCTGTCCATATAGTTTTCCAGCTCGGCGATTTGGCTTTGGTTGGCAGCGAAGAAGGGATTTTGGGAAATGTGTTCGTAGCCTTCAAACTGAATTTCTTTTTCGCCGACTTGGGTAACGTAGGCAGTGATTTCCGTACCGAATTTTTCTTTCAGCCATTTTTTGGCGACGGCTCCGGCGGCAACGCGGGCTGCGGTTTCACGGGCGGAGCTTCTGCCGCCACCGCGGTAATCGCGCGTGCCGTATTTGTGCCAGTAAGTATAGTCGGCATGACCGGGACGGAAGCTGGTGGCGATGTTACCGTAGTCTTTACTGCGCTGGTCGGTATTGCGGATTAAGAGGGCGATGGGTGTGCCGGTGGTTTTGCCTTCGAAGACGCCGGAGAGGATTTCGACTTGGTCGGCTTCGCGGCGTTGGGTAACGTGGCGGCTGGTGCCGGGTTTGCGCCGGTCGAGGTCGGCTTGGATGTCTGATTCGATTAATGCCAGTCCGGGCGGACAGCCGTCGATGATACAGCCCAAACCTGCGCCGTGGCTTTCGCCGAAGGTGGTAACGGTGAAGAGTTGTCCGAAAGTGTTGCCTGCCATGTTTTCCCTCTATCGGTCAGATGCTGAAAGATAACGGATTTTAGCATACAAAGGTCGTCTGAAACGCTTTCGGCGGGCGAATCCTGCCTTTGACACGCCTTCTGTTATCGAATCAAATCCCAAGCGAATTTGCCTATGGTCAGACACAGCAACACCATAAATCCATAACGCAGAAACTGGGTGCCGCCGCGTATCGCCAATTTCGCACCGACCACGCCGCCGCACAAATTCGCCAGCGCAAGCGGGATTGCCCACGCCCAAACGACGTGTCCTTGCGGGATAAAAAATGTCAGCGCGGCAAGATTGGTGGTCGAGTTGATGACTTTGCCCGATGCGTTTGCCGTCAAAAAATCGTAGCCGTAAAAACGGACGAACACGAAAGCCAAAAGACTACCCGTCCCCGGCCCGAAAATCCCGTCGTAAAAGCCGATTAATGCGCCGAAAAACAAGCCCCATAGGGTTTCGCGGCGCGTCAGCTTTTCAGTGCGCACCGTTTGTCCCAAATCTTTTTTGATAAAGGTATAAACACACATGGCAATCATGATGACCAGCATCGCCGGTTTCATGTATTGTACGGGGAAGAAGACCACGGCTTTCGCGCCCAGATAGGAAGCGGCAAACGCCAGCACGGCGGCAGGCAGCAGCATTTTCCACGGCACGGGGATTCTGCGCAGATATTGCCCCGTGGCAGTAACCGTCCCGCAGCATGAGGCAAACTTATTCACGCCCATCACCGAAGCAACAGGTGTGGAAGTTGGCAGCAAGTTGAACAGTCCGGGGATTTGCAACAACCCACCACCGCCAATAGCCGCGTCCATCAGTCCGGCGCAAAATCCGGTGAGCAGTAAGAGGTAGAAAAAGGAATCTACGGGCATTGTCCCTCCCTTGAAAAAAGCCGCCTTATCGGTGTCGAGCGATTGTGGCGGAATGCTATCTGAAACAGGCGGTATTTTAACTGAAACCCATCTGCACTGTATTACCGCCTATCCCGTTTCAGACGACCTTTTCTTTTAGATTCAGTGACTCACATTGCGGAAGAGGCATTCCTCCATTAGAATCCGTCCTTCCTTGTTTTCCCCTGCCCATAATGCACAACTACGGACAAAACCGTTTTCAGACGACCTGTTTGACCCGATGCCGCAAAAGCGCAATGCCACTACCCTCTGACTGACCTTTCTTTTCAGTCGCTTTAAAGATATAGTGGGTCAACTTAAAGCAAGGGCGGCTTTGCGTTGCCCTGCCCTGCGTTTTATCCATCTGCCTAAACGATGCGTTTCAGCTCAGTTGAAAGAAACTCCGCGATGAAAGAATTAGACAAAACCGACCTGAAAATCCTGAAAATTCTTCAGCAAAATGCCCGCACACCCATGACGGAGTTGGCAGAAAAAGTCGGATTATCCACCACTCCGGTTACCGAACGCGTCCGCCGCCTTGAGCGCGACAATTTCATTACCGGCTATCATGCCCGCCTCAACCCGCACCAACTCGGGCAAAGCCTGCTGGTCTTTGTCGAGCTGAAGCTGCGTTCCAAATCGGGCAATATTTTTGAAGATTTCCGCCGCGAAATCATGCGGATTCCGCAAATTTTGGAATGCCACCTCGTATCCGGCGAATACGATTACCTGATCAAAGTCCGCCTGCCCAATATGGCGGCTTATCGGGATATGTTGGGCAATATCCTGCTGCACCTGCCTGCAGCAGCGGAAAGCCGCAGCTATGTCGTTATGGAAGAGGTCAAAGAAACGGCAGTGTTAGATTTAGAGTGATTTAACCACATTAAAAAAGGTCGTCTGAAAGTTTATAACGTTCAGACGACCTTTTTTCAAAATACCTTTTATACCCACGATAGAAACACTATCAACCAAGATGCTTTGACAGTTTCAAATCCATCCCTTCCCCATCAAACCCAAGCATTTCCCTACCAAACCCACAAACAAAAAAAATGCACACATTCAATTGAATGTGTGCCAAGTCTACAAAGGAGAAATAGAGGAGAAACTATTAACTGACTACTCGAACCAGCTAACGAATCGAATTATCCATGAAAATAAAATTTTAGGCAAGTATTTTTCTTGTAAAATTTCTAAATTAATTCATTGTAATATTTAAGCTGTAACTCTATTTCATTAATCTTAGTACGCCACATCCAAATAAAAGTCACCCGCTGCAAACCGAATACCAAACCGAATCAGCAGCTTCCAAGCCTGCCCGCCGAATCAATGTTAAAATACGCACCTCTTTCATTCACGAGCAAAACACATCATGACCGCCGCCATCGAACACGTCCAAGCTGCCGCCTTTGATTTGGACGGCACATTATGCGATTCCGTCCCCGACCTTGCCGCCGCAGCCGAAGCCATGCGCGAATATCTCGGCATGGAGCCGCTGCCCGCCAAAACAGTAGAAAGCTACGTCGGCGACGGCATCGGCAAACTCGTCCACCGCGTCATCACCAACGACCGCGACCAAGAAGCCGCGCCCGATTTATGGGAAAAAGGTTTCGTGCTCTACATGAAATACTACCGCGACCACTTGAGCGACTTCACCCGCCCCTACCCCGAAACCGAAGCCGGGCTGGCATTACTCAAATCGCTGGGCATCCCGCTGGTAGTCATCACCAACAAAAACGAAATCCTCGCCGCCGAACTCTTGAAACAGCTCGGACTCGCCGACTACTTCAGCCTGATTCTCGGCGGCGACAGCCTGAGCGAAAAGAAACCCAGCCCGCTGCCGCTGCAACACGCCGCCGAAGTCTTGGGCATCGACCCCGCCAATATGATCATGGTCGGCGACTCCCGCAACGACATCATCGCCGCCAAAGCCGCAGGCTGCCTCAGCGTCGGCGTCACCTTCGGCTACGGCGACATGACCCTGCTCTCGCAAGACAAAGCGACCAAGCCCGATTGGATTATCGGCTCGCTGCCCGAAATTTATGAAAACCTGCGACCAAAAAAAGCAGAAGACGACGAGTAATCAGTATCCTTGTTTTCAGACGACCTTTATTTCCACTTCAAAGGTCGTCTGAAAATAGAGCCGTGGAAATAAAAAGATTCGTCATTCCCGAACAAAGAGAATGACGGAATGAAAGTTGCTTATCTCTCCTCTATCCCACAACCCGTAAGTCAGATTCAAGAATCTGCCCTACGAATCGACCTTTTCAGACGACCTCTGCATGAAACCCCAAAAATCCCTGCGCGCCCGCGCGATGGACATTCTTTCCCGACAGGAAATCAGCCGCGTCGGGCTTAAGCGCAAGCTCGCCCCGTATGCCGAAAGCGAAGAAGAATTGGAAAACGTGTTGGATGAATTTGCCGGACGCAACTGGCAATCCGACCAACGCTACGCCGAAGCCTACATCCACAGCAAAAGCCGCCAACACGGTTCCCTGCGTCTGAAACAGGCATTGGCGCAGCAAGGCATAGACGAAACCGTCAGCCGCGAATTCATGCCCGACAAAGCGAGCGAACTGCAAACCGCAGTCGCCGTGCTGCGCAAAAAATTCAAACAGCCTGCCGCCGATTTGAAAGACAAGCAAAAACAAGCGCGCTTCCTCGCCTATCGCGGATTCGATATGGACACCATCCACGCCGCGCTCAAAAGCGGTTGGGACGAAGACGATGCTTTTGAGTTCGGAGAAAATTAAACCGCCCTGCTTGAATCTTCCTGTCCATCGGCGTACCCTTACGCTTTTGCCACCCATTCACAACAGAGATGACCATGTCCGAAGAACAACGCAACGCCCCTAATCCGCTTTTGGAAGACGAACGCAAAAACCCCGTTTACCGACTCGGTCGGGCTGTCGCCGGATTTATGGTTATCGTATGGGCGGGCGTATTGATTTTGGTGTTTTATTTAGTATTCCGTTTTTGGTTAAACTAAATTTCTCACTCTCTCTACATCCCATTTTTTACAACCGTTTGCACTTTGCAAAAAGGTCGTCTGAAAAATCAAATATCGATTTTTCAGACGACCTTTTTTAATTCATAAGACGCATTTGAGTTCAGAACAGGCAACACCATACCAGTTGAAAGCCATTCACGATAAATTATCTATCCGCTCAAAACCAACCGGCAACAGCATGAAACAGATAAGTCATACCGCTCCACGCCCATTTGCTTACCGCAACCGTTATCCAACCCATCAACACCAGCACAATCAAACCGAAAAAATCAGGTATATGCAGATAAAGCCAAGCCGAAACAGGTTTGCGCCAAAAATCTGATTGCTGCTGTTTCTTCTCCAAAGCCGCGTGCATAAACGGGCGCTCCAAATGTAGGTCACAATCTACACCATACTCGCTGCGCACATATTCATTGATGACTTTCAAAGTACGGCGGCTCGGCTGCAAGAAAATATCGATAAGCGTACCGACGACAGGAATCATGCCGAGCACCATATCGGCAAAAGCAAGATATACGGCAGGACGCATTTTATGATCCGGCACACCCAACTCCCGCCCCATGCGAAAAGCCTTCATCGTCAAAAAAAGCCCGGCAATATCCCCGACAAAAGGAATCAGCGACAATATGGCATCAACGCCGATTCCTTGTTTGGTAAAAGGAATGCAAAACAAACTATCCATAGTATTGGCATATTTAGCCAACTCACGCTCACGTCGGATGATTTCCTGACGCTCATAAGGTATAGGTGTGTGCTTCATCATGTTTTTATTGTAGTGGTTTAACAAAATTTAGAGCGGTATAACGTCATAGCCGTTTACGGTCATTCTCTATAAAAGCCAATTGCAGGATGGCCGTTTGTGATGCAAGGTCGTCTGAAAATACGGTTTCAAATGTTAAAACTATATTTCAGACGACCTTTGATTCGTCGCTTACATTATTTGATTGGTTTTAAAGTCGGCAGAACGGTATCCCAAATGGCGAGGACTTCGGCTTCACTACGCTTCGTTCCATCTTTCTTCTCGGTACCAAACTGCATCATGATGCGCGGATTGCCGCCGTCTCGCTCCCAAATCAACATATATTTGTTGCCATCCCACTTGATCAATTTTTCCGTGCCCGACATGCCGTTAATGGTACGCGGGCCTTGGCGAATGGTGCGGTAGCCTGTAATTTTAAAGATTTTTGCCAATGCGCTTTTTTCCGGAGCAATATCCCGTTGCAGCAGCGTCGGTTCGCCTTTCTCAAGCTCGTCGCCATGCATGATTTCCAGATTCATATCATATTGCTTGGCAAATCCGACAGTTGTATGCGCTGTAAACGGTTTTTTACCGTCATCCGCAATAAAACCGCCTATCAGGCAGATACCATGCCGATTCGGCACTTCAAATTCTTGACGCACACGTAAGTTATTCAGAAAATCTTGGCGGAATTTTTTCTCCATGCCATCTATCAATTCTTTCTCTTTGACTTTCCAGTTGGCAGGAGCTTTTTTATTCTCTGCAGGGATATAGAAAAAACTGCGTACGATATAGGCATCGTTATTATCTAGTTTAAAATATAAATTGGCTTCGTATGGCATACCGTCCTTCCCGATGATGTTTTCCCAATGAAATCCCCCTCGCGTTACCTGCATCATCGCCTGCCCTGGAATCAGATTACGGGTATCGACAACAACATTTGTTCCAGCTCTACCACTCTTCTTAAACTCATTGATATTCCTAACATTTCTATCCCAATCATTAAACATAACCATCACACTCCAACCGTTGTAATCAATGTGTGTACTGCCGTGACGGCGTTTTGAGGGCAGGCGTAATTGATAACGGCCGCTGCAATAGGGCTGTTCAGTCCAGTAGGCGGTATCGATAGATGAAGAAGCAGTAGTCATGGAGGGATTCCTTTCTGTAAGTGGTGAAATGGCAGGGGCGCATGCAGTAAGCAGGGAAACTGTCAGCAATACAGTAGCGGTCGGTTTCATCATAAACTCCTTTCAGGGATTAATCTTCCTGTCCTCGTGAAGCGACAGATTCTAAAACAGCAAACAAGGCGTCATGACGGGTTTCATCAAAATTATATGAAGAACCATGCTCGTAACCACCCAAATTTTTATCTCCGGTTACCAATACATCTTTTCTATCAAAAAAGCCTTGGGTAATCGGCGCCTCTCCCGAAGCAGTAGGGACGGTACCATCTCCTCTGTCTGTCCTCTTTTTTTCAGTAAGATGAAGAAAGTAATCTTCATCCCTCAATTTTATTTTTACCGTTCCCCTAGGTCCGGAATCTTTAGGCTTAGTCAATACCGCCTCAATCAAATCTTGCTTAGTCAAGTCTTTGGGGAAATTCCTGTCACTTACCCATTTAATGGTATCCCAGGTGAGATGGTCTTTACTGTCACAAAAACTGATTCGGGTTTTATTGTCATCAATCAAATAGTAAGTAGCATGTAAATTTTGAAATTCTATTACTTTAGTCAGATTGTTCTCAAAGATCTGAGTATCCGTTCTACCCTTTTGAAAAATAGTCTTTGCGCCATTCGGATTAAAATTGATGCGGTCTATCTGCTCTTCTTGTTGTCCGTCATTAAGATTTTTCGGCTTAGTCGGCCATAAACCAAACCATTTATCATGATTTTGATAGAGTTCCTCAGTATTGAAACTGAAGCGTATATTTTTCCCCTCATCATCTGCCACATGAAGCCAAGCATTGGGATCACTTACATTATCTCCACTAAAGCGGCGTGGAGTATAGTTTGGCCAAGGGGTCAGTTGCATGGCACCAGGCGAATTGAGCAAAATGGGTGAAGTTGCACGCGAAGTAAAACCCAATACCACAGCCAATCCCGCCTCTTTCAATGCGCTCACCCATAAAGTCGGCATGAAGTATTCATAAAAACGACGCGGTGGCGGTTCATTACTAAATCCTGCCCTTAACCGTTTATAAAAAGCAGGCGAGCCCGTAGCGGGCATGACATTATGAAAAATACCGCAGATTTTATCAGCGTTTTTAATATCAGCCGGCTCATCACTGGTTGCTTGCTTTGCATATGCACGTGTTACCAACCCACCCATAGAATGGGTAAGAATCAAAAATTGCTCACTATTGCATTCTTCCAATGCACGCTGGATACGGCTATTCAAATCACTGCGACCAAAGGGGAAATTGGTACCATCCTCTTTTTCTGACTCCAAAAATTCTAGAGAATTAGGATCATACCCAGTCCCCGATTCGGCATTATCACGCAACCAGTTGTAGCCGCATATATAGACAGGAAACTGATAATTCACCACTTTTTTCAGCCATTCCGCCAATATTTTCTGCGCTTCAGCACTGGACTCTTGTTCAGACAAAGGCTTTTCCAATTTTGGCTGCTCTTTGTCGCGATTGATGATATATCGATCTATCCTTGCCAATACGGCTTTCCAAGGCTGCGTGTCTTTTTTCTTTGCAACAAAATTTGCATAATCACTATCACTCAAGCCATTTATTCCATTTTGATTTCCATTGCTGGTTTTAGCAGCATCTCTAATATCTTGAGCCAAACTATTCAGATTATTTTCCAAAAAAACCGCAAAATCTTGATAAGAATCGGCATGAACCGTTCCCCACCCTCGAAAACGCAATTGTTCTTTGATTAACTCTTTAGGACGGGGTTTTCCATTTTCCCATCTCTCTTTCCATTCCTCATATTGCTTTTGCTCATCACGAATTTCCGAAGAATCAGAAGAAGAGCTTTTTTGCAGTTGCGCCATTTTGAGATTGTGTCGCTGCTCACCGGCCTTTAAAATCTTTTTTTTCAAACATTCAGTATTAGTTCTTATAGGATTTTTAGGAAAATGCGTTATCGGACCTCGCCAATCGACAGCAGTCAATTCTTGATGAATTTCGCGATGACGTGCTTTTACTCTGCGGAACAGACCATCTTTGAACACTGCACCTATTGATTTCAATAGACCGTTTGGCGGCATCCATGACTTTTCTACTTTTTCCTTCTTGAGCACCTCCCAGTCCTTTTCCTGATTCTCCTCTCCGTTTTCAACATCTTTAGCCGGCTCTCCCGATTCAGATTTTTGACTGGGCTTTACCCAACCGTTTCGATATAGCAGATTGGATCCCATAATGCCGGGGAGAAGCATGATCGGCATATAGCGTGCAATCTCCATCTGGCATTTTTGCTGATCTTCCGTAGATGTCATCCTCGCTTGTGCGGTCGGATTGCCGTTTTTATCCAATGTCGGATTTAATTTAATGTTTGGGTCAATCATTTCTTCTTGTCCTTAGGCAAAAGAGTCAAGGTAAATTTTTCCATAGTAGAATCATTGCGCTGAATGCCGGTACTACCATTTGCATCCGTAGTCCCCCGTATTTTGGTACCGTCAGCACGTGTTAGAACAAATCGGCGGTTTGCAATCGGGCTTCCATTTAAAGTAGTAACGATTACTTCCTGATCAAATTTTGATTTAGGCATATCATTAAACATATGGCTCAAGCTCTGCGGCCCAGTTACCTCCAACGGCGCCTTCACCCTAACCAGCTTCGGACTGCCAATCTCAATTTCTCCATTCGAGAATTTGATGTATGCGCCTTTACAGGTAATTAAAACTTCCTCTTGCGCTGCAATATTTACTCTGCCTGAACTGCTGGTCAGCACCGCATCCTTCAGCGCATTCAGCTGCAGCTCGTCATTCTGTGCCTGCACTTCCACTTTGCCCTGATTGGCCTGTACCTTGATGCCGCTGCTTTGGGCAAACAGGTTGAGGCTCTCTGCCGCATGGGCGGTCAGGCTTTGGCCGGCGGTGATGTCGGTATGGTTGCCGCTGACCAGGTGGATGTTTTCATTGGCGGTGTGCAGTTGGCTTTGTTGGGTTGCGGTGGCGATGCCGGCGGGGGCGGTTTGGATTAAACCGGCCTCTTTCAGGTCTTTGAGGGCGTCTTTCAGACGACCCCTTTGGGTTTCTTCATCAGTATTGTGGTTGTTGGCGGTTTGGGCGGCTTTGTTCAGGCTTTTGGCGAGGGAGAGTGCCTGTTCGAGTTGGGCGATGGCATCGTCCATATCCAGCACTTTGCCGTTGGCGTCTTGGTTTTGTGCGCTGACGAGTATGCCTTTACCCGCCCGTACGGCACCCCAGCCGTCGGTTCTGAGTTCGAAGCCTTCGCCGTTCTCTCCGCGTTTTTCCC